>CAMOUK010000007.1 GCA_946626535.1 uncultured Caryophanales bacterium | reverse complement strand
GTGCTAGAATCTTAGAATCAGCTTGTGGTCCATGTATTGGTATGGGTCAATCTCCAGCAACTGATGCTGTATCACTTAGAACATTTAATAGAAATTTCTATGGTAGAAGTGGTACAAATTCAGCTAAGGTTTATTTGGTATCACCAGAGGTTGCAGCTTTATCTGCAGTTAATGGTTATATTTCAAATCCATTAGGTCAAAAAATAGATCCAAGCTTTAAGCTTATCGTAGATTATCCAATTAACGATAGCTTACTTTATAAGCCTACATTTGAATCAGAAGTAGTAATGGGTCCAAATATTAAACCAATTCCAAAATTTGCACCAATAGGTAATACTATTGATGCTAAGGTAATGATATCTTTAGAGGATAATATTACAACTGACCACATTATGCCAGCTGGTGCTAAGGTTTTACCTTATAGATCAAACATTGAAAAGATATCTGAATTTGTTTTCTCAAATATTGATGAGAACTTCTCAAAAAGATGTCTTGAAAATGGTAGTGGTGTAATTGTTGCTAAACAAAATTATGGCCAAGGCTCATCAAGAGAGCATGCAGCTATCGCTCCAAGATATCTAGGCATTAAGGCAGTTATTGCTGCTTCATTTGCAAGAATTCATAAGAAAAATTTAGTTAATTTTGGTATCTTACCTATTGAATTAGATATGGAAGCTGATTTATTAGATGAAATTAAAATTAGCTGGGATGATAAAAAGATTGTTGTTTTAAATTTAACAAAGAATAAGAAGTATGAAGTTGAAAATAATTTAACAGAAAAGGATTTAGAGCTTATTAATAAGGGAGGCTTATTAAATACCTTTTAGAAAGGAATTATTATGTCATTTTTAGAAGAAAAATATAATGATTTATTAAAAGATGGTTATATTGATCAAGAATTATATGATAAATATCAAGTAAAAAGAGGCCTTAGAAATAACAATGGTACTGGTGTTTTAGTTGGCTTAACCAAGGTTGCTGAAGTATCAGGCTATAATGTTGAAAATGATATAAAGGTACCTAAGAAGGGTAATTTATATTATAGAGGTATAGATATTACTGATGTAACTAAATTAGCAAAAGGCGATTTTGGCTATGAAAATACCTGCTTTTTATTACTTTTTGGTCACTATCCAAATGAAGAAGAAGCAAAGGAATTTAAGAAGCTAATTTCTGATGAATATGATATACCAAATGGCTTTTTAGAAAATGTGATATTACCACATCCATCTAAATCAATAATGAACCATATCGCAAGATCAATACTTGCCTTATATTCATTTGATGATGATCCAGATGATATAAGACCTTATGAAATTATTAAAAAAAGTATTTCTTTAATAGCTAAAATGCCTGCCATAGTTTCATATTGCTTACAGGCAAAAACTCATTATCTAGATCATGATTCATTACATATTCATTTTCCTAAAAAGGAATATAGCTTTGCTGAAAATTTATTATATATGTCTAGAAATGATGGTAACTTTACCGATTTAGAGGCTAAGACACTAGATATGTGTCTAATGGTACACGCAGACCATGGTGGAGGAAATAATTCAGCCTTTGTTGGTACAGTTGTTTCATCAACCTTAACAGATTTATATTCGCAAATTACCGCATCTTTAGCCTCTTTAAAGGGTCCACGTCATGGTGGAGCTAATATGGCTAACCTAGATATGATGAATGAGGTAATTGCTGAGGTTGGTATGGATGCTTCTGATGAAGAAATATTAAAAATAATTGATAGATTATTAAATAAGGATTTCTTTGATAAGACAGGCTTAATTTATGGTATTGGTCATGCTATCTATACTAAATCAGATCCAAGATGTGAATTATTAAGAGAAACTGCTAAAAAATTATCTAAACAGAAAAAATCTAATAAATTTGATTTCTACTATAGATTTGAAAAATTAGCAGTAGAAGAATTATCAAAAAGAAAAAATACTACAATATGTGCAAATGTAGACTACTATTCGGGCTTAATATATGAATTACTTAATATTCCAAGAGATTTATTTATTCCTATTTTTGCTTCAGCAAGAATAGTAGGCTGGGTAGCACATAATGTTGAAAGCTTACTTTATTGTAATAAAATTGTAAGACCTGCAACTAAATATGTAGGTGAAAAAGAAGGAGAATAAAATGACTGATATCGTATTACTTCCAGGTGATGGAATTGGCCCAGAAATTGTAGAGGCTGTAACTAAAATATTAGATGCTGCTGGAGCTGACTTAAATTATCATACTTTTGAAATTGGTGCTGGTGCTTATGAAAAATATGGAAGCTTAATTCCTGAAGAAACATTTAAGGCAATTGATAAATATAAAATTGCTTTAAAGGGACCTGTTACAACTCCAATTGGTAAAGGCTTTAGATCTGTAAATGTTCAATTGAGATTAAAATATAATTTATATGTTAATTTAAGACCAGCAAATTCATTTACAAATATTTCTAAATATCAAAATGTTGATATTGTAACAGTTAGAGAAAATACTGAAGATTTATATATTGGTGAAGAGCGTGAAATTAATGGCGGCTTTGAGGCTATTAAACGAATAACAACTAAAGCTACTGATAGAATTATTAAATATGCCTTTGAATATGCTAAAAATAATAATAGAAAGAAAGTAACTTGTATTCATAAGGCAAATATTTTAAAAAATACAGATGGTCTATTTTTAAATAGATTTAATGAAATTGCTAAAGAATATCCAAATATTGAGGCTGATAATAAAATTATCGATAATATGTGTATGCAGCTTGTAATGTATCCTGAAAAATATGATGTTTTAGTTGCTCCAAATTTATATGGTGATATTATTTCAGATTTAATCGCAGGCCTTGTTGGTGGATTAGGCTTAGTACCTGGTGCTAATTTAGGTAGTGATGTTGCAATCTTTGAGGCGGTTCATGGCTCTGCACCTGATATTGCAGGTAAGGGACTTGCTAATCCAATAGCTTTACTACAGGCAGCAGTTATGATGCTTAAGCATATTGGAAAAAATGATATTGCAGATAAGATTACAAAATCAATTTTTAAAACTTTAACAACAAAAGATAGCTTAACAGCTGATTTAGGTGGTTCATCAACCACTAAAGAATTAACTGAGGCTTTAATTAGAAATTTATGAGAATAGGATTATTTGGTTTTGGAGCTGTTTCAAGCTCCATTTATCATGAATTAAATAAATATGATGAACTTTATGTTTTAATAGATGAAAAAAGATTATTAAAATATAAGGATGGAATATCAATTAATGATGAAATATATCATCCTAAATTTATAACAGAAGGAAAGGTTGATGTTGTTTTTGTCAGTGTTAAAAACTATGATTTAATAAATTCATTAAATGATTTAGAAAAATTCATAGATAAAAACACAATAATCATTCCACTTTTAAATGGAATAGAGGCTCATGATATTATTCAAAATAGATTTAAAGATAATAAGGTATTATATGGATTAATATTTGTTGAATCTAATAAAAATGGACTAAATATTCATACATCTAAAATTATCAATATTTTTTTTGGCAACAAGGATAATAAAAATAAAGAACAATATCTTTTAGATATAAAAGCTATTTTAGATAAATATTATATTAATAATGATATACCTGAAAATATGATAAGAGCTATCTGGTCTAAATGGATGTTAAATATTGGAATAAATCAAATATCAGCTCTTTTAAATGCGACATATAAACAAATGGCAGAATTAAAGGATTTATTATATAAGATATTTGAAGAAGTATATTTAGTATCAAAAGCTTATGATATTGGGCTTACAGAAGAGGATGTTTTAAAAATTAAAAAAAGATGTGATAATTTCACATCTGATAGAGTAACATCATTAACTATAGATTTTTACAATAATGATAAAAATGAAATGGATGTATTTGGTAAAAAGCTAATAGAATTAGCTAAAAAGAAGAATATATCAATTCCTGTTAATGAAACTCTATATGCTTTATTAAAATCAAAAAATGATTATAAAAGGAAAAAGGAACTACTTTCGTAGTCCTTTTTTTTGGGAGAGATTATTTTGAAAAGTTATCTTATTTCAACTATAGTTTAGCACTTATGAAAGCGCTTGTCAAATGTTTTTTATCATTTTGTTTAAAAATATGGTATAATCTAGTTTGAATTTGGAGGAAAGATTATGGATAGAAGATATATTGTACAATCATTAAGAGTAAATGGCCAATTAAAAGGAGTTAAACCATGCGTTATTTTTTTAAAAAAGAATAATGGTGATATTTATTTAAATGGTATGGCTACATTTGTTATGTCTATGAAGAATAATAAATTATATTTTCAAAGAATATCTACATTTTTCCATGAATTAAAACCAAAGGATGATTTAGAATTAGATTTAAATAGATTTGAGTCATATGTTCATGTTTCTAGATCTTATTACAATATATTATGCTTATATTGTAAGAATAGAAACTATATCGAAATAAATTACGATAAGGGAACTGCTGATACTTATCCAACAGAGGATAATATTAGAAGAATCATCGAAGAATTAAATAAAATGGGAATTAAAGAGAGAAAATTAAATGAGTGATAAGCTTAATCAACAGCAAAAGAAGGACTTATTAAAAAAATATGATTTTAATAAGAAAAGAACAAAGAAGGATTTTAATACAAAAAAAGAAATGTATTTGAAACAAACAGATAGAAATTATAAGGATGGCGATAGAAATTGATCGAATTAGGAAAATATAACAAGCTTAAGGTTTTAAGAAAATCTGATTTAGGATATATGTTATCTGATGGTCATGATGAAATCTTAATGCATTTTAAACAAGCAAAAGAAGAATTAAAGGATAACGATGAGGTAGAAGTATTTGTTTATTCTGATGATAAGAAAAGACCTACAGGAACTCAAGATGAGGTGTTAGTAACGGTTGATAAGGAAAATTTTGTTACAGTTAAGGAAGTATTACCAGGTGTTGGTGTATTCGTAGGTATTAATTGTCCTAAGGATATTTTAATTTCAAAGGATTACCTACCTTATGATGAAAACACATGGCCTCAAAAGGATGATGTTTTATTTGTTAGATTAAAGGTGAGAAAAAATATTTTAACAGCAAAGCCTTTAAATAGATTTGAAATTAATGATCTAGCAAATACTAATTATGAAGAAAAACAAAAGGTTGAAGGCTATATTTGTAAAATAGCTGAAAAGGGTGTAGGTATCGTAACAAAGGATATCTCTTATGTTTACGTTCCATTCCATCAGCTAAGAGGTGAAGTTAGACTTGGTATGCCTGTTGAGGTATCTATTTCTAAAAAGGTAGATAATGAATATTATGGTATTTTAAATGAGCATAAGGAAGATTTAATAGATGTTGACAAGAAAACTATTATGGATTATTTAGAAGCTCATAATGGTATTTTAAGATTAACTGCTAAATCTAGTGCTGAAGATATTGAAAAAATCTTTAATATGTCTAGAAAGGCTTTTAAGAGAGCCTTAGGTGGACTTTATAAGGAAAGATTAATAGATTTTGACGAGGAAAAAACCTTCAAAGTAAAATTTTAAAAAATCGTAATGAATTTTTATGAATTATGTTGAATTGTTAAAAATTATGATGTATAATTTAAGTAAACTAAGGAGGCATAATCATGATTGAATTCTATGACGGAGAAAAAAACAAAAGCTTTGTTTCAATTTATAAGTCTCATATTACGTTCAATAAGAATTTAATAAAATACTTAAGCGAAGCGTATAGAACTAGAGTTGGAATAGATAGAAATGATAGAAAAATCTACATTTTTCCATTAAATAAGGATCAAGCATTAAGTGGTGAATTTAATGTTGATTCTTTATTTGCAGTATCATTAAGTAAAACCTATGCTAGAATATGTTCTAAGTCTTTATTAGAATATATTTGTGAGAACTTTGAACTTAAGATTGAAAATGACGACTATTTAAGATATAACGCTAAGTATGATGATGTTAAGCGCGCGATAGTTGTAGATTTGAAGGAGGAGGTTAAGTAGATGATCCAAGATTATATGATTTGGATATGGCTAGGCGTATTTTTAATAGCTTTAATCGTTGAAGCATCAACTCAAGAATTTGTATCTGTTTGGTTTTCTGCTGGTGCAGTAGTTGCGATGTGTATTTGCTTTTTCGTACCTTTATATGTACAAATTATCGTATTCGCAGTAGTATCACTTGCAGCTTTAATTCTTACAAGACCTTTAATAAAGAGGTTAACCGCAAGAACAGAGCGATTTACTAACACCGACGAATTCGTTGGAAAAAGAGTTATGTTAGAAAAAGGTGTTACAAAATTTGAAGCTGGTGAAGTTAAGATAAACGGTGTAGTTTATCAAGCAGTTTTAGCTGAGGATAGCGATGAGGAAATCAAAAAAGGCTCAATCGTTGAAATGGTAGCATTAAAAGGCAACAAAATAGTAGTTAGAATGATAGAAAATAAGGGGGAAGAATAAAATGTTTTACGTTAATGAAGGTGTGCCTACAGGCACAATTGTTGCGATAGTAGTAAGTATTGTACTTATTGTACTTGCAGCTTTATTTATTACAAGAATAAGAGTTGTTAGACAAACTAACAAATACGTAGTTGAAAGATTAGGTGGTTATCACGCAACTTGGAGCGTTGGTTTCCATTTCTTAATTCCTTTTATTGATAGAGTAGCTTATGTTATCTCTATGAAGGAACAGGTTAGAGATTTTGATCCTCAACCAGTTATTACAAAGGATAATGTTACAATGCAAATTGATACAGTAGTATTTTTCCAAGTAACAGATCCTAAGCTATATGCTTATGGTGTTGAAAATCCAATTGCAGCTATTGAAAATTTATCTGCAACAACATTACGTAATATTATTGGTGAATTAGACCTAGATGAAACATTAACATCAAGAGATATCATCAATACAAAGATGCGTTCAATTCTAGATGAAGCAACTGACCCATGGGGAATTAAGGTTAATAGAGTTGAGGTTAAAAATATTTTACCTCCAAAGGATATTAGAGATGCCATGGAACGTCAGATGAGAGCTGAACGTGAACGTCGTGAAAAGATTTTACTTGCTGAAGGTGAAAAGAAGTCTCAAATCTTACTTGCTGAAGGTCAAAAGGAATCTCAAATCTTAAAGGCAGATGCTGAAAAGGAAGCTATGATTAAAAAGGCTGAAGGTGAAGCACAATCTATTTTAAGTGTTAAGACTGCAGAAGCTGAAGGTATTAAATTAATTAGAGAAGCAGAAGCTGCTGGTTTAAAGGCATTAAAGGAAGCTAACCCATCTAAGGAAGTATTAACTTTAAGAAGCTATGAAGCAGTAAAAGATTTAGCAAATGGACAAGCAACTAAGATTATTGTTCCATCTGATTTACAAAATGTTTCAACTTTAGCAACTACAGTAGCTGAAGTAGTTAAGGAAAAGAAGAACTAATTAATAATCCCTTAGGTCATAATTGACTTAAGGGATAATTTTTTTACATTTTTATATTGAAATATAAGTGTATATATGATAAAATAATCGAGCGTAAAAAAGTGGTCCGGTAGTTCAGTTGGTTAGAATGCCTGCCTGTCACGTAGGAGGTCGCGAGTTCGAGTCTCGTCCGGACCGCCACTTAATATGCGTTCATAGATCAATTGGATAGATCGTTTGACTACGGATCAAAAGGTTGGGGGTTCGAGTCCTCCTGGACGCGCCAGTTTTAGTAAATTCAAGGCTATTTAATAGCCTTTTTTTTATAGGAGTAGTACAATGAAAAAGAAAAATAAATGGGTAATAATAGGCTTTAATATTGTTGTAGGAATATTTGCAATCATTGATATTTTTTCTATAGTTTTATATTCATGCTTTGGGATATTACCATATCTTTTTGGGATTATAGGATTCTTTGTTCCTGGTGTATTATTTATATTAGGTATTGTACTTGAAGGAATAATGCTATTTGTTTTAGCGATAATGAATAAAAAGATTGTTATATTTTTACCTAATTTTGTTTTAGTGCCTATTGTTTATTATGCTTCAATTTGGTTATTGTTCACAACATATGAAGACAATATACATGAAATAAAGCTCAATAATTATGATGAAACATTAATAATAGTTAATGAACAATTCTTATTTGATGTTAGACCTAAAATTTATGAAAAACAATCACCTATAACTTGTACATATATATCTGGTTTTGGGTATGATGAATTTTTAAATGAAGGCTATTACCAAATAGAAGAATATTCTAATGGTGTTGAAATTAAAACATCTAAATCAAATTTATATTTAAAATATGAAAATAATAAATTTGTTAAAGCTCAAACAAAAGAAGAAATATTATAAATTAAAACAGATGATTTATCTCCTTGATAATTTTTATGAATTTTTATGAATTTTCTTGAATTGATTATAATATTGATATATAATAATTATCAAGGAGATTACAATTATGGAATATATTATAGAAACTAGCAATTTAACTAAGCAGTTTCCTAACAAGCTAGCTGTCAATCATATCAATATGCATATAAAGCGTGGAGATATTTATGGCTTTATTGGTAGGAATGGTGCTGGTAAAACAACAGCAATGAAGCTTATATTAGGACTTTTAAATCCTACAGAAGGAAAAATTAAACTATTTGGCAATGAACAATTAAATGTAGGAAGAGCCAAAATTGGTTCATTAATTGAAGAACCAGCCCTTTATAAAGGTGCTACAGCATTTGAGAATATGAAAAGATTTTCTATTCTTTATGGTGGAACAGATGAAGATATAAATGAAATCTTAAAATTAGTAGGTCTTTCTAAAACAGGAAATAGAAAGGTTAAGGAATTTTCTTTAGGTATGAAACAAAGATTAGGTATCGCTATTGCTCTACTTGGTAATCCGGAGATTATGGTACTAGATGAGCCTATTAATGGACTAGATCCTGCAGGTATAAAGGAAATAAGAGATACAATTCTTAATTTAAATAAAGAAAAGAATGTAACATTTTTAATTTCATCTCATATTCTAGATGAGCTTGCTAAAATAACAACTACATATGGAATTATAAATGATGGAAGATTAGAAGAAATAGACGCAGAAGAGCTTAATAATAGATGTAGAAAGAATTTAAAAATTAAGGTTTTAGATGTTAATAAAGCAATTGAAATTTTAAAAGGAAAAAATTTGTTAAATAATTATACTGTTGATGTTGAATTAATAACTATGTATGATAATTTTGATGATCCAGCCTTAATTAATGAACAACTAGTTAAAGCAGGAATAAAGGTTTTTGAATTATCTACTTCAAATTCAGGACTTGAAGATTATTTCATTGAAAGGATTGGTAGATAATTATGGGTAAGCTAATTAGATTTGAATTTAGAAAGCTATTAAAATCTAAATATGTATATATTATCTTAGGTATATCTTTAATATTTGTAATAATTAATGGTTTAACACAAAATCTTGCTGCTGATATTGCAAAGGCATATACTGGAGAAGAAATTCAAGTAAGCTCATATACCTTTGTTAGAAGTACATTAAGTTCTATCTTTTCTTTACTTGCAGGTATCTTAATTGCTATTTATGTTTGTGAAGATTTTTCACAAGGTGTTTTAAAAAATATTGTTGGTAAGGGCTATGCAAGAGAAAAGGTATTATACTCTAAATATATAGTATCACTTGTTGCGACATTAGTTTTAGCTCTATTAACTGTTTTGATGGCAATCATCTATGGTAATATAGCATGGCCAGGAACTGCAAGTACCAGTGATAATTTAGGTTTAATAATATTAGGACAATTAGTTGGAGTAATAACATATCATGCATTATTCTTTGCCTTAGCATATACTATTAGAAAGTCAGGCTTTGCTATAGCAATCAATGTAGTTACTCCACTTGTAATGACATTATTATTAACTCTTATTGATACTGGATTACAGAATGCAAAGCTTGAAATAAGAATTGCTCCTTATTGGTTAGATAATTTATTTTCAGTATTTACAGAAACTGGAAACAACACTGATATATTTGGAAGAAATATAGCTATTTTAGTTATATATTTTATAGCCGCATTTGTAGCAGGCTTATTAATTAATAGAAAAAGAGAAATAAAACAATAATAAATAAAAATCCTATATTCGTATAGGATTTTTTTGTAGTTTTAAAAATTATATTTTTATCGAATTGAAAAAACGCTTTCAGTGTAGTATCATATTAAATGTGAAAAATTAATTAAGGGGACTTTTACATGAAAAAAGGAAGATTGATTTTAGGTGCATTTATGGCATCAATGTTATTTGGTACAGTAGCGTGTGATAACAAATCTAATAATAATCAAAATCAGGTTCAAACATATACCGTAACATTTAACACAAATGGTGGTACTACTATTGCAAGTAAAGAAGTAAATTCTGGTGAAAAGGTTGGTACAGTTACTAATCCTACAAAGAGTAATGATGAGCATTATTCTTATCAATTTGAAGGCTGGTATAGCAATGAAGGATTAACTACTAAATTTGATTTGGCAACCTCAACAGTAACATCTAATGTTACTTTATATGCTAAATGGACTGCCATACCAAATAAGCATACTATCACATTTAATACAAATGGTGGTGAAGCTTTAAATCCAATAAGTGGAAATTATGGTGAAACTTTAGAACTACCAACACCAACAAAAGCTAATAATGTTGAAATTGGCTATAAATTTGAAGGTTGGTTTAGCGATGAGTCTTTACAAACAAAGTTTGATGAAAAATCTAAAGTAACAGGTGATATGGTACTTTACGCTAAATGGAGCGAAAAGACAGCTGAATATAAGGTTTCATTTGATATGAATGGAGCTAAAGCTATTGATGATGTTTTAGTTGAATATGATAATAAAATTACTGAGCCTACCTATGAAGTTAAAAAAGCTTTAGTTGGTAAATATGATGTTTATTATAAGATTGAAGGCTGGTATATCGATGATACTAAGATTGATTTAGATACTTATAAGGTCGTAAGTGATGTAACATTAAAGGCAATGTGGGTTGAAGATTATAAGCTAGTAAATGAAGCTTATGATGAGGTAACTTATACTGTTATAGCAGATGATTATACTGCTGGTGCAATATCACATGAAAAATCAGGCTATTATGATATTAATGGTACAGTAAGAGGAAGAACAAAGGATTGGACAAATCCAGAAGATAAAAATGATAAAAAGGACTGGTCACGTTCATTTAAGGATTCTGTAATTACTGTAACTGCACCTGGTGATGGTGTAATGTATATGTATGTTCAAAATGGTTCTTCAAGTGCTGCAACAGCAACTGTTAGAGTTCAGCCTGAACATAGTGAAGAAATAAGACTAACATTTTCTGGTACTCAAGCAGTAGCTCCATATCCAGCAGGAAGCCCTGTTGTAAGAGTAGCCTTTGAGGTAAAGGAAGGCGAAAAATATACAATAAGATCTGGTGGTGGTACAGTTGACTGGTATCAGCTAGATATGGTATGTGCAGTTAATAAGGGTACTGTTTCAGGATTTAAGGTTTCAAAAACTGGACTTGTAGATTATGTAATTGGCCAATCATATGATCCAAGTTCTATGCAATTACAATTACTTTATGATAATGGCAGAATTGATAAGCTAGCTTATGATGCTGAAAATGTTACAATTGATTCTTCAACATTTGATTCAACTCATGAAGGAACAACATCAGTTAAAGTTAAATATGGTGATTATGAATATCAAACGGTTGATATTAAAGTTTGGACTGTTGAATCATTTGAGTTAGGATTTAATTCAACATATATTGGAGAACATACTTCAGCTGGAAATACAACATATATAAATGGTAAGACAAAGAAAATTTATGCTTTAAATGATACTTTAGATACAAAATATATAAACCTACTTGCTACAGCTAAGTTTGGAAATGATAATAAGGAATTCTTAATTAAAGGAACTGAAAATTTAGTAACATATTCAGCACTTGATACAACTACTGTTGGTGAAAAGACTGTTACAGTTACATATAATCAGCCAAATCCTGTTACTAATTCATATAAGGTAACAGTAGTAGATGATAGTCCTGTTAAAAATACTAATAATAAATATATTGTCTATGTAGATGCTTCATATACTGGAGTTGCTGGAGCTCCTGATGCCACAAAGGGTAATCAATTTGCGACAATAGGAGAAGCATTAGAATTCTTAGGAAGAACAAATGTTGAGGCAGATACTAGAAAGATTATGACTATTGCTGCTGGAACATATAGAGAAAAGTTAGAAATTAATATTCCTAACCTAACTATTAAAGGTGCTACAGGAAATAAGGGTGATGTTTTAATTGAATGGGATTCATTATCTAGTATTCCAGATGAGGGTGGCTTTGCTCAAGTAACTGATTCATGTCAAAGTGTATCAGTACGTGAGGCAGCGGTTAACTGCATTATGGAAGATATTACTATTTCAAATTATTGGAATAGTGAAGCTAGATTTATGGATTCAAAGAATCTTGAACTTTTAACAAAATATGGAATTTATGTAAGTGGTAAGGTAAATGATCATAGAGCTTTAGCTTTACTAGTTATGTCAGATAAGTTTACTATGAAAAATTGTTCACTTTTAGGATATCAAGATACTGTAGAATTCTTTAAGGGACGTCAATATATCGATCATTGCTATATCGCAGGTGCAACTGATTTTATCTTCGGTACAAATAATACAACATTATTTAATGAATGCGAAATTCATACTATCTATAATGGTACAACAGGTGGAGGCTACACTACAGCATTTAAGGGCTGTAGCTCAGGTGCTTCAGATTATGTAGAATATGGTGCAATTTTCTATAAGTGTAGATTTACTGCTGATAGTCAGGTTACTGCAAGTGATACAGCGCTAGGTCGTACATGGGGTCCATATTCACGGGTAGCATTTATCGAATGTAATATGGGTGCACATATTTCAAAGGTTGCTTCATCTGGTGCTTCACAAAAGGAGCGCTATGTAGCTATGAATAATACAAGACCTACAGATTCAACAGTTAGATATGTTGAATATGATAATGAAGGTGCTGGTGCGATTTATCAAACTCAAGCTGGTATGAAAATGTTAACTTCTGCAGAAGCTTCAAAATATCATACTATTTCAATAATTTTTGGTACAGAAAATGGTATGGTAAGATATCAAAGTGCTTGGGATCCAACAAAATAATAAAAAATAATCGAGAGAAAATATGATTCTCTCGATTTATTTTAAATAAAAATGTATAATATAATACGATGGTGATTTAAATGAATGTTGCGATTATTGGCGCTGGAGCCTGCGGATTAATGTTATCAACTATATTATCAAAAAATGGTATTAAGCATACCATTTTTAATACTGGTAAAATAGGTAATAAGATACTTGCCTCAGGTAATGGTAAATGTAATATTTCAAATTATAATTTTGATTTATCAAAATATCATAATAAGAAATTAGCTTCTATTGTTAATTCATATCAAAAGGAATTATTTTCTTTATTCACTGAATTAAAAATATATACAAGGATAGATGAAGAAGGAAGGATGTATCCTTTAAGTGAGTCATCATTATCTGTTTTAAATATTTTATTAAAAAATTCTAAAGCAAAATTTGTCGATTTAGAAGTATCAGATATTAAAAAAGAAAATAATAAATATCTAATTAATAATGAATTATTCGATTATGTCGTTATAGCAATAGGTAGCCCTGCAGGCTATAAGAATAAGGATTCGTTTAAACTTTTAGATAATCTTAATTTAAAATATAAAAAATTTATTCCTTCATTAGTAGGCTTTAAAACAAATTTAAAAATAAAAGAAATAAGTGGAGCAAGAGCTAAGGTTTTAGCAACCCTTTATAATGATGGTAAAGAAGTGGCTAGTGAAAAGGGAGAAGTAATATTTAAAGATGATGGTATATCAGGTATATGTATAATGAATTTATCTAGCTATTATAACTACCTAAATAAAAACAATCCTTATATATTACTTAATTTATCAGATAATGATTATGATGATTATTCATCTGTAATTAATCCTAAAATTTTAAATTATATTAATAAAAATAAAATAAATCCTCATAAATTTATTGTTCCAATTACTAATACCTATTCCTTAGAATTTGCCCAGGTAGCAAATGGTGGAATAGTTGAAGAAGAAATTAATGAAGATTTATCTTTAAAAAAATATAAAAATATATTTGTTGGTGGCGAAATTATAGATATTGATGGTTTATGTGGTGGCTATAATCTAATGTTTGCTTTTACATCTGCAATTAAGATATCTAAGGAGATTTTAAAATGATTTATGAAATTGATAATTTTAAAATAAGTCCTAAGGATAATTTAGATGAAAAGGTATTAAATAAATATAAAACTAATAAATATAAGATTTTAAGAAAATCTATAGATGCTAGAAAAAAAGAAGATGTTAAGGTTATATATAAGCTTGCTATAGATACACCACTTAATCTAAAAAATGAAAAGAAATATGTAGAAGAAAAAATAAGCTTAGATTATCCTAAATGGAATAAAAAAAGCCCTGTAGTTGTAGGCTTTGGTCCTGCAGGTATTTTTGCTAGCTTATACCTAGCACGCTGTGGGGCAAATCCTATAATTGTTGAAAGAGGCTCTACTATTGAAAAAAGAGTCGAAAATGTTAATGATTTTTTAAATAATAAAAAGCTAAATCCTAATTCTAATGTTCAATTTGGAGAAGGAGGAGCTGGAACTTTTTCTGATGGTAAGCTTACGACAAATGTTAAAAATCCATTAATAAAATTTATTTTAAATGAATTTTATATTCATGGAGCCCATGAAGATATTTTATATGAGGCTAAGCCACATATAGGAACTGATGTTTTAAGAATTGTTGTAGAAAACATTAGAAAAGAAATAATATCATTAGGTGGAACCTTTTATTTTGACCATCAATTTTTAGATGTAAAAAAGATAAATGCTGATTTAGAGGTTTATGTATCTGATTTAGAGCCTATTATCACTAATGATTTACTTTTATGTATTGGCCATTCAGCAAGAGATACAATTAAGCATCTATATAATGATTTAAAAATTGAAATGGAGCCTAAGGCCTTTTCAATGGGCGTTAGAGTAGAACATCCAGCTAATTTAATAAATGAGTCTCAATATGGTAAATTTTATAAGGATTTACCACCTGCTTATTATAATTTAGCCTGCCATTTAAATAATCGAGGTATCTACACATTTTGTATGTGCCCAGGTGGCTATGTTTTAGCATCTGCTTCAGAGCCAAATACGATAGTAACAAATGGTATGAGTAATAATAAAAGAGATAATACTAATTCTAATAGCGCGATATTAGTTGATGTATTACCTAAAGATTATTATAAAGCGTCAGTATTAGATGGCCTTGATTATCAAGAAAAATATGAAAAGAAGGCCTTTGAAATATCAGGTGATTATAAGGCTCCTGCAAATTTAATAAAGGAATTTTTAAATGGCGATATCGCAAATGACTTTAGAAGTGTTAAAACTACCTATCCTCATGGTGTAAAATTTGCTGATTTATCAAAATGCCTACCAGATTTTGTTATAGAAGGCTTAAAGGGTGGTATTAAAGAATTTGATAAGAAGCTTAAGGGCTTTGCCTATGATGATGGAATACTTATAGGTATTGAATCTAGATCATCATCTCCAGTAAGAATAAAAAGAGATGAAAATTATGAGACAAGCATAAAGGGTATCTATCCAGTTGGTGAGGGTGCAGGCTATGCTGGTGGTATTACATCAGCTGCCTTAGATGGCCTTAAGGTCGCAATGAAAATAGCTAAAGGAGGAGAAAATGACTAATTTAGAAAAATATTTAAAGGATCAAGAATTATTAAAGATTTATAGATATGCAGATTTTATTATCTCGTATGATGAAGAAACTGTTTGTCCAAAGAAGGACAAAAAGACCTCTTTAGAGGTTTCATCATATTTTGTAAAAAAAATAATCGAAATAACTACATCTGATGAATATTTTAATATTTTAGAATCTCTAACAAAAGATGATAGCTTAGATGATTTATTAAAACAAAAAATAAATAGAGAATATAAGGATTTATTAAAACAAAGAAGAATTCCAAAGGAATTAATCTATGAAGAGGTTGATTTAATAGATTCAGCTTCCTTATCTTGGGAAGAGGCTAGAGATACTCTAAATTTCAATGATTTCATTAATGATTTAAATTTATTAGTTGGTGTTGAGGCGAAAAAGGCTAATTATCTAGCTGAAAAATTAGAAGGCTACGATGTAATACTTGATGATATGGAAGAATCATTTACATCAAAGGAATATGATAAATTATTTGATTTAATTGAAAAAGAAATATTACCTTTAGTAAAGAAAATATTAGCTGCCCCTAAAAAATATAATGAAAAAATAAAAGATATTAAATTTGATATAGATAAGCAAAAAAAGCTTACTAGACTTATTTGTGATTTAATGGGCTATGATGATACAGTTGGCTGCGTTGGTGAAACTATTCATCCATTTACTAATGGTATTAACTGTAATGATGTTAGAACGACAACTAGATATGAAGAAAAGCTACTTTTCTCTAATCTATTTTCCGTAATGCATGAGGTGGGTCACGCAACCTATGAGCTTCAAAATGACCCAAGATTTTCTGAATCAGCCTTAATGGGTGGAGCTTCATGTGCTATGCATGAATCTCAATCACGCTTCTATGAAAACTATTTAGGTAGATCAAAGGCCTTTATTAAATATTTATATCCAATTTTAAAGGATTTATTTAAGGAAGAATTAAAGGATTATACATTTGATGATATCTATTATTATGTTAATGATGTATCTAATCAACCAATTAGAACAGAAGCTGATGAGCTAACTTATCCATTTCATATAATTATTAGATATAAAATTGAAAAGATGCTATTTAGTGGAGAAATTAAGGCAGAAGATGTTGAAAAGACATTTAATGATTTAATGAAAAAGTATCTAAATTCAACACCAAATAACCTAAAGGAAGGAGCTTTCCAGGATGTTCACTGGACAAGTGGCTTTGGTTATTTTCCAACATATGCCTTAGGTAGTGCGATGTCAGCTCAATTCTACCATTATATGAAAAAGGATTTAGATATTGATGCATTAATGGAAAAGGGTGACTTTAAGCCTATTAATAATTGGCTAAAGGAACACGTTCATAAATATGGAAGATCTAAATCTCAACTAGAGGTACTTAAGCTAGCAACAGGAGAAGATTTTAATCCTAATTATTATATCGATTATCTAAAGGATAAATTCAAAAAAATATATAATATCTAAAAATATTAAAATAAAAATCTAGCTTTTGGTTTAAAATTAAACGAAAATTAGATTTTTTTATTTATAAATAAAATTTTTATCAAATAATAGTTGACTATTTTAAATTATCGTAATAAAATATAACAAACCGAAGAGAAGGAAGTTAGCTATATAGCGCATTTAAAGAGAGTAGCTGGTGGTGGAATAGCTATAATAAGCGAATATAGAAGTGGGCCTTTGAGGGTAGAGGTGAATTATAGTAGCTAATACCGGGAGCTCCCGTTATAGAGCTAGAATGTGATGGCATTCGAATGAGGTGGGCTTTTTTAGTCAATTAAGGTGGTACCGCAGGTGAAATTTACACACTTGTCCTTTATAGGATAAGTGTTTTTTTTATTTTAAGGAGGTCTTAAAGATGATTACAATTGAAGAATTAAAGAATTATTTAAATTATGATATAGTTCCAATTAAAGATGAGATGTATTCAGATTTTACAACTCCTTTAAATGTATTAAGAAATATTAAAGAAGAATATGATAAATTTTATTTATTAGAATCAGTTGAACAAAATAATTCTGGTAGATATTCATATTTAGGCTATAATCCAATCCATATGATTTCTTGTAAGGATTATATAGTTAATTTAGATGGTAAAGAATTTAAGTCCGATAAACCTTTTGATGAGGTTAAAAAGCTTTTAAGTAATTTTAGAGCTCCTAAATTAAAAAATATGCCACCATTTTGTGGAGGGTTAATAGGCTATGCAGCCTATGATTCATATAAATATTTTGAGAAGAAGCTAATATTAAAATCAGAAGATGAGGCTAAATTTAACGATTATGAATTTTTAGTTTTTGATAAGGTAATATGTTTTGATTCTTATACTCAAAAAATATATATCATTGTAAATATTAAAACTAATGATTTAGAAAATAATTATAAAAAGGCTTTAGATGATATAAGTAAAATAAAAGAATTAATAACTAAAACACCTTCTTTAGATGAAAAGAAAAATGAAATAATAAAAAAGCCTGAATCTATAGATAATTATGAAGAATATGAAAATAAGATAAACATAGTAAAGAAGCATATTTATGATGGCGATATATTCCAATCAGTCTTTTCTAGAAGATTTGAAGGCAAGATGAAAGGAAGCTTGTTTAATGCTTATAGAGCTTTAAGAACAATTAATCCATCACCTTATATGTATTATTATAAAAATGATGAATTAGAAATTGCAGGCTGTTCACCAGAAACATTAGTTTCAAAGGAAAATGATGAAATAACGACTTTCCCAATTGCAGGAACTAGACCTAGAGGAAAAACTCTTGAAGAGGATTTACAACTAGAAGAAGAACTAAAAAATGATGAAAAAGAGCTTGCAGAACATAATATGCTAGTAGACCTTGGAAGAAATGATATAGGTAGAGTTTCAAAATTTGGAACTGTTAAGGTTGTTGAATATCAAAAGATTTTAAGATATTCACATGTTATGCATATCGCATCAACTGTAAAAGGTATAGTTAAGGACAATCTATCAAGTATAGATGTACTAAATTCAATACTTCCAGCAGGTACACTTTCAGGGGCACCAAAGCTTAAGGCATGTCAAATTATAGATTCATTAGAAAAGTGTAGAAGAGGAATTTATGGTGGAGGCTTAGGCTATATCGATTTTACAGATAATATGAATATGTGTATCGTTATAAGAACAATAATTAAGAAAAATGATGATGTATTCTTGCAGGCTGGTGGAGGAATAGTTATAGATTCAAATGTTAAATCTGAATTTTTAGAAACACAAAATAAGGCAATGGCTACATTTAAGGCTATGGAAAGGATTTAATATGATACTTTTAATTGATAATTATGATTCTTTTTCCTATAACCTATATCAATATATTGGAACGATAAATCCTGATATTAAGGTTATAAAAAATGATGAATTAACTGTAGATGAAATAAAAAAATTAAATCCAAGTCACATAGTTATATCACCAGGACCTGGAAGACCAGAAGATGCTGGTATAATTGAAGAATTAATTAAAAATATAACTAATATTCCTATTTTAGGAATTTGTCTAGGTCATCAAGCTATATGCGAGGTATTTGGCTATAAAATAACTAATGCGAAAAGAATTTATCATGGTAAGAAGGATAATATTATAGTTGATAATAGTATAGATTTATTTAAAGGATTAAATAAAAATATAGTAGTTGCAAGATATCATTCCTTAATAGCTCTTGGTAAAAGTGATAAGCTTGATGTTATAGCTAAAACCTTAGATGATGAAATTATGGCAGTTAAGCATAAAACTTATCCAATATATGGATTACAATTCCATCCAGAATCAATTTTAACAATAGATGGAATGAAGATATTAGAAAACTTTTTTGGGAGATGATTAATATGAAGGACTTATTATTAAAATTAACTGAAGGAAAAAATTTAACAGAAACAGAAGCATTTGATGCTATCCTTACAATAATGAAAAATGAGGCTGAGCCATCATTAACTGGAGCGTTTCTAACAGCTCTATCTATTAAGGGTGAAACACCAACTGAAATTATAGGTGCTTCACGTGCGATGATGGAGGTTGCTGAAATTATAGATCCAGGCTACGATGTTTTAGATATCGTAGGTACAGGAGGAGATAGATCATTTTCGTTTAATATATCATCAGTTTCAGCTATAGTTAGCGCATCTTGTGGTGTTAAGGTAGCAAAGCATGGAAATAGAAGTGTATCATCTAAATGTGGCTCTGGTGATTTATTTGATGCCTTAGGCGTTAAATTTGATTTTGCCTCAAAGCACGCTAAAGAAGTTTTAGATAAGGCTGGAATGGTATTTTTATATGCCCCAGTATATCATAAGGCAATGAGATTTGTTGGACCTATTAGAAAGGCCTTAGGTATTAAAACTATCTATAATATTATGGGACCACTTATTAATCCAATGAATGCTAAATACATGGTTTTAGGTGTATATAAAAAGGAGCTTGTTAGACCTGTTGCTGAAGCATTAAAGGGTAAGGGCTTAAAGGGTGCAATGGTAGTTTACGGTCTTGATGGGGTTGATGAGCTAAGCGTTGCAGCAAATACCTACGTTGCTGAATTTAGAGATGGTAGCAAAATTGATGAATATGAGCTAAATCCTGAAGATTATGGAATTAAATTATCTAAACATGAGGATTTAGTTGGTGGTGAACCAGAAATTAATAAACAAATTGCTCTAGATATCTTAAATGGTAAAAAAGGACCAAAAAGAGATGTTGTAGTTTTAAATTCAGCCTGTGCTTTACATATATATAAAGGCATCAGTATTAAAGATGCTATTAAGGAAGTAGAAAATGCGATAGATACTAAAAAATCATTAGAAACTCTTAATAAATTAATTGAGGCTACAAATGATATTAGATGAGATTGTAAATAAGAGAAAAGAAGATTATAAAAAAATAATGAATGAAGTTCCTTTAGATGAGCTAAAGAAAGATATTATAGTAGAAAAAGAATATAAGTTATATGATTTATGCAAGAAAAAAGATTTCATATTTTTTACTGAATGTAAGAAGGCTAGCCCATCTAAAGGAATAATATCTAATGATTATCCGTATTTAGAAATTGCTAAAAAATATAATGAGGCAGGCTGTGATGTAATATCATGCCTTACCGAGCCTAATTATTTTTTAGGAAGTAATGAGCATTTTATAAATATAAGAAAAAATGTGGGCTCTTTAATGCTTAGAAAGGATTTTATATTTAGTGAATATCAAATATACGAATCTAAAAAAATAGGGGCAGATGTTGTTTTACTTATTTGTTCAATATTAAATGATGATGAATTACAAAGATACCTAGATTTAGTCCATGAGCTTGGAATGTGTGCTTTAGTTGAGGCTCACGATGAAGAAGAAATTAAAAGAGCTATTAATGTAGGTGCTAAGGTTATAGGTGTCAATAATAGAAATTTAAAGGATTTTAGCGTAGATTTTGAAAATGCATTAAGCTTAAGAAAAAAATATCCAGATATCTATATGATTAGTGAATCTGGTGTTAAATCAATTGAAGAGGTTAAAAAAATAAAAAGGGCAGGCTTAAATGGTGCTTTAATAGGTGAAGCATTAATGAAAGCTGATAATCCTTATTTAGAATTATTAAAATATAGGAAAGCTATAGCTATGCCTAAAATTAAATTTTGTGGAATTAGAAGAAAAGAAGATATTGAATATGTAAATAAGCTATTACCAGACTATATTGGCTTTGTCTTTGTAAAAAGCTCAAAAAGAAAGATTACAATGACTGAAGCCTTAAGACTAAAGAAGAATTTAGATCCTAGTATTAGAGTAATAGGAGTATTTCAAAATCAAAGTGTCAATTTTATAGCTAAGATTGTTAAAAATGGTGCTATTGATATCGTTCAGCTTCATGGTGATGAGGATGATGATTTCATAAAGGAATTAAAGGAAGAAGTAGATATAGAAGTAATTTCAGTATATAGAAGTTCAAAATATGCTGAATATGTAATGTATGATTCTAAAGAGCCAGGTCAAGGCATTAAGGCTACATATCGTAATATGGCAAAAAATAAGCCTTATTTCCTAGCTGGAGGAATAAATATTACAAATATCGATGATATCTTACTTTTAAATCCTTACGCTATAGATATTTCAACTGGTGTTGAAGTAGATGGCTGTAAGGATTATAAGAAAATGGAAGAAATAATTAAGAAGGTTAGAGATTATGAGTAATACTAAGTTTGGAGAGTTTGGTGGACAGTATATACCTGAGACTTTAATGAATGCTGTATTAGAGGTTCAAAGGGCATATGATTATTATAAAAATGATCCTGAATTTATAAAGGATTTTAATAAATTGTTAGTAGAATATGCTAATAGACCATCTATGCTATATTATGCAGAAAAGCTAACAAAAAAGCTTGGTGGCGCTAAAATATATTTAAAAAGAGAGGATTTAAATCATACTGGAAGCCATAAAATTAATAATGTTTTAGGACAATTATTATTAGCTAAAAGAATGGGAAAAACTCGAGTAATAGCTGAAACTGGTGCTGGTCAGCATGGTGTTGCAACCGCAACAGGTGCGGCACTTTTAGGACTTGAATGTGAAATCTTTATGGGTGAAGAAGATACTAAACGTCAAGCTCTAAATGTATTTAGAATGGAGCTTTTAGGAGCTAAGGTCCATAAGGTTACATCTGGAACTAAGGTTTTAAAGGATGCTGTTAATGAGGCTATGAAGGAATGGAGTAAAAGAATGGATGATACATTATATGTTTTAGGTTCAGTTATGGGACCACATCCATTTCCAACTATGGTTAGAGATTTCCAATCTGTTATTTCAAAAGAAATTAAGGCTCAAATATTAGAAAAAGAAAATAAGCTACCTGATATGGTAATTGCCTGTGTAGGTGGTGGTTCTAATGCTATAGGTGCCTTCTATAATTTTATTGATGATAAGGAAGTTGAGCTTGTTGGCTGTGAGGCTGCAGGTCGTGGTATAGATACAAAGGAGCATGCAGCAACAATAGCTAAAGGTAAAATTGGTATTTTTCATGGTATGAAATCACTATTCTGCCAAAATGAATATGGTCAAATAGATGAGGTATATTCTATTTCAGCTGGCCTAGATTATCCAGGTATTGGCCCTGAGCATGCTTACCTAAATTCAATTAATAGAGCTAAATATGTTCCAATTACAGATAAGGAAGCAGTAGATGCATTTTTAGTTTTATCTCAAACTGAAGGAATTATACCGGCAATTGAATCAGCTCACGCTGTTGCTTATTGTCTAAAGGTTGCCCCTAAAATGAGAAAGGATCAAATAATTGTTGTTAATTTATCAGGTAGAGGTGATAAGGATTGTGCAGCAATTGGAAGATATCTTGGAAGGAGTGATTTAAGTGAATAGCTTTAATGATGTTTTTAAGAAAAAAGCCTTTATCGCTTTTATTACAGCTGGTGATCCTGATTTAGAATCTACAATATTATTTGTAGATAAGCTAATAGAGGCAGGTGTATCACTTATTGAGCTTGGTATTCCCTTTTCAGATCCAATTGCTGAAGGTGAGGTAATAAGTGAGGCAGATATAAGAGCCTTAAAATCTAAAACTACGACAGATAAAATATTTGAATGCGTAAAAAAAATTAGAATAAAACATCCTAATTTTCCTTTGGTTTTTATGACTTATGCTAATCCGGTATTTTCATATGGCTACGATAAATTTTTTAAAAAATGCCAAGAATTAAATATGCTAGGCACAATCATTCCAGATCTTCCATATGAGGAGCATGATGAGGCTCAAATTATTGCTGAAAAATATAATCAAACTATTATTTCTATGATTGCCCCAACAAGTGAAGATAGAATTAAAAAAATTGCTGAGGGTGCAAGTGGCTTTATCTATTTAGTATCATCTTTAGGTGTTACAGGTATGAGAGATACATTTTCTTCTAATTTAGAAGAAATTGTTAAAAAGATAAGAGAATATACTAAAACACCAGTTGCGATAGGCTTTGGTATAAAAAATGAAGAACAGGCCTATAATATGGCAAAAATATCAGATGGTGTGATAGTTGGCTCTGCTATAGTGTCAATAATTGCTAAATATGGGAAAAATGCTTCAAACTACATATATGAATATGCTAAAAAGATGGTAGAGGCTTGCAATAAGGCAAAATAAAGAAATGAATAAAAAAAGAAGATTTAAAATCTTCTTTTTAATTTATCTTAATTTTTCTAATACCTTATCAACTATAGGCTTTGGAACATATCTTGAGATATCAAGACCATATCTTACTAATTCCTTTACGGCTGAAGAAGAAACAAATTGATTCTTACTAGAAGGTAGTAAAATAAATGTTTCTATGCTACTATCGATATCCTTATTATATTGGAATAAAGAAAATTCATTTTCATAATCTGAATAATTTCTCATACCTCTAATAATGATATTGATTCTATTTTCTTTACAATAGCTTACAACTAATCCATCATATGATGTAACAACTACATTATCTAAATTAGCTGTAGAGGCCTTTATCATTTCAATACGCTCTTCAGTAGTAAAGCTTGCGGTTTTAAACATATTAGTTGAAACTACAACATGTACTTCATCAAATATCTTCGCAGCTCTTTTTATAATATCTAAATGTCCGTTAGAAATTGGATCAAAAGACCCTGGATAAACACATTTTTTCATATTATCACCAATATTATTATATAATATTTAAAAAAAATACACAACTTATCGATTTTTAAATTTATTTGAGGGCTAATTTGTGTTAAAATTTAATTTGGTAGGTACTATTTATGAAGACAATTGTTATTGCTACAAATAATAAAAATAAAGTGAAGGAATTCGCATCACTTTTTAATAATCCAAATATCGAATTTAAAACATTAAAGGAGATTGGATATAATAAAGAAATTATTGAGGATGGAACAAGTTTTAAAGAAAATGCTTATATAAAAGCTCATCAGGTTTCACGTGATCTAAATTTAACTGCGATATCTGATGATTCAGGCTTATGCTGTGATGGACTTGATGGAGCACCTGGAATCTATTCAGCTAGATATTCAAAAACTGGACTTGATGAGGATAATAATAAATTATTGTTAAAAAATTTAAAAAATATTAAAAATAGAAGTGCTCATTATACATGTGCTATATGTATATGCCATCCAGATGGAACATATAAAATAGTAGAAGAAATATGTGAGGGTGTAATTATAGATACTCCAAGAGGAGAAAATGGCTTTGGCTATGACCCTATATTTTTTATACCAGAATTTAATAAGACATTTGCTGAGGTATCATTAGAAAAGAAAAATGAAATATCACATAGAGCTAAGGCTATAAGAAAAGCGAAGGAGCTAGTTGATGAAAATTTTGATTTTAAGTGATTCTCACTCAAAGACTATCGATTTTGACTTTAGTGATTTTGATTATGTTATACATGCTGGAGATACCCATGAGGATTTAGAGGGTAGATGTATATATGTAAAAGGCAATTGTGATTATAATGGACCAAATGAGGTTAGAGTTAATTTATTTGGTAAAAAGTTTTTTATAACTCATGGCCATTTATATGGCGTAAAAAATGGATATGATAGAATAACCTATAAGGGCTTTGAGGAAGAAGCTAGCTTTGTAATATTTGGTCATACCCATATTCCATATTTTAGTAAGGAAAGAAATACTATATTTATAAATCCGGGTGCTTATGTAGATGGGTATTATCGGATACTTTATGATGATTATATTGAATATTATGAATATAGTAATAAAAAAACAATAAAATTTTAGAAAGGATTTAAGGCTATGATTATAGATGAAGTATTAAAGCTTGAAAAGAATAATAGTTCAATTAGAAAAATTGATCTTTTTTTAGGCTACCAGGTTAAATATTCAATCGAATATTTTAAGGCCTTATGCTATAAGGCTTCAATACTTCATCATCTAGGAAAAAATAATGATGCCTTAAAGCTTTTATATGAGGTAGTACCAAACTTTAATGAAATATCTTCTGAAGGTATTATTGAGGTATGTGATGGTATTATTGATCTATGTATCGATTTAAAAAGATTTGATCAGGTTTATAAATATATAAAGATTAAACAAAAGTATTTACCTATATCAAAATCTGTTTTACATGTTAAGGATAATATTAAATATTATATGGCATTAAAACAATATGATAATGCCAAGGAAGCCTTAGAAAAATATCTAGATGATGATATTACAAAAGAAGAGATGATATTTGCTAAAATAGAATTAGCTAATATCTATTTAATATTACATGAAAAACAAAAATATTTAGATATTATTGAGGATGTAGAAAATTATTATCAAACAAGCCTAGAGCTAGAAAAGCTTTCAGATATTGGCTTAAATAAATTATTAATTTCATATGATGATAGAAATTACTTAAAGGTAATATCTGATGGTAATAGATATTTAAATGATGATAGCCTAGATTCTCATCATAAGCTAAAGGCTGCCTCACTTTTAATGAATTCATATATCATTAATGGTGATTATAAAAGAGCAGGTATTATTGAGGCTGAATATAATGAATTCATTAATGAAAATGATTTAGATGATTCAATTGAATTCATTAAGATAGCAATTGATCTATATACTAAGACTCATACATTATTTCAGGTAAAGGAATATGAAAATAAGCTTGATGAGCTAGAAAGTATAAAAAAACAAGTTAAAAAGGAAAATAAAAAACAAAAGAAGCAGGAAGAAATCTTTATTCCTGATGTAGAAGAAAAAGAAATTATAGAGGATGAGGATGATGATATTAGACCAAATATCTTCAATATCACTGAATCTATAGTAAAAGAAGAAATAGAACAAAAGAAAAACATTATTAGTGTAAATAACGTTTCAATTTCTACAAATTATGAAAAGCTAGAGGCTGTTTTTAATACTATTAATGATTGTGATATGTCATTAAAGTTTAGAGAAATATTTAGAAATATGTCTATTACTTTATCTAAATTATATGACATTAAAGAAATCTATATCCTATATTATAAAAGAGCTTATTTTGGCTTTCATTATAAGGCAGAAAGAGTATATGATAAAAATTTAGAGTATGAGGATTTAGAAGATACTATTAATCTAGCATCTATATCATATGATTCAGAGGTATTTTTAGATAAAGAAAATAATAGATTTAATAAAAATATCGTTACAGGAAAGCCATATGAGGATGATATATATGCTATATCAATTCCTTTAAAGGATGATTTAAAAACTATTGGCTCTATAGCCTTTTATTCAGATAAGGATTTTTTAGAGGAAGAATTAGTATATGAATCATTAAAGCTAATATCTTCAATGCTAAATACAAGGCTTGTTGTAAGCTTATATCAAGATGATATAATTTATCAAAATAAAAGATTATTCTTTATAAATGATAATTTTAATAGAGGCTTTAAGGAACAGATAGATGGCTATATTCATCTAAATACTGTAGGTACAAATATTTTAGGTATAGAGGCAGATGTTAGATTAGATGATTATTATTTAAAGATGAAATCAAGCGATGTAGCTAAATATAAGAATTTATTAAATAATATTTATAATTTAAATCTTCAAAATGAAGTATTAGAATATGATTTTAAAAAGAATAATACATATTTAAGAATAAGAGAAACATTCTTCTTAATGTATAATGAGGGTTTATGCTCACTACTTTCTATATTAGAAGATATTACAGAAGATGAAAAGAATAAGGAAGATTTAATTAAGCTAGCCTATACAGATCCTGTATCAAAGCTAGATACATTAGTTAAGCTTAATGTAGATTTAAATGATATATATCAAACAAACATTTTAGCTTTAGCTATCGTAGATATTATTGATTTTGATTTATATAGAACTTTATATGGCTATAATTTTACAAATCAATTAATTTATGCAGTAGGTAAGGAATTTGTAAATTATTACAGCAATATATTTACTTTTTCAGTTTATCATTTAGAAATTGATAGATATGCAATTTTATTTAGAAATATAAATGATAAAAGATTAATTGATTCAAATTTAAAGAAGGCCTTTGTTCATGTAAGAAATGAGCTATTTAAATTAAATTCTAGAGTTAATTTAAAATTTAATGCTGGTGTTTATAGATTAGGTAAAAATGCTAATTTAGAGGATTCATCTATTATTATCTATAATGCCTTTGACGCACTAGATGACGCTAAAGACATTAAGACATTAGATGATCATATTTGTCATTTTGATGGTCTAAATCATAAAAATAGATTTAAGGAAAATTCTTTAGTAACTCATATTTCTGAATCTTTAGATCATGGCAATATGAGTATATGCTATCAACAAGTTGTAAATTTAAGTGATAATTCAGTATTTGGTTATTTTGCTAAAGCTAATTTGGATAATTATGAGGCTGATTATGATGTAATTTATAATGTTGCTAAAAGAAAAAATATTATAACTACCTTAGAAAAATATGCAGTATCTAACGCTATTAAGGAATTAAAGATGCTAAAGGATGAAACTAAGGGCTATATATTTATATTCCTAGAGGTTGGAGAGGAGACTTTAAAGGAAAATTTCTTATCCTTTATTAGAGCTCAAAATAATTTCTTTAAGATTTCACCAAAGCTTATTTGCTTAAATGTATCAGATGCAAATAATGAGGTAGTAAAATCTTTAAGAAGTGATGGTTATAAAATATCTTCTAGTAATATAGTAGATTTATATAATGATGATATCGATGTATTTTTCCTAGATTCTAATAAGATATCATTAGAGGCAATATCAGAAGTAAAAGATTTATGTGAAAAGAAAAATGTTACATGTATCATCTCTAATATCGATGATAAAAATGATGTTTTAGTCGCTAGAAAAGAAAATATTGAGCTAATTTATGGTAAATATTTTAAGAAACTTATTAGAATGAAAGACATAATAGCTAGAAATAAGGTGTAATTATGCGTAAATTAAAAAATAGAAGAATAATATTAAAAATCGGTTCATCATCAATAGTTAATGAAGATTTAACTGTTAATTATAAATTATTAAATTCAGTTATGAATTCCTTTAAAAAGCTTCAAGATGAAGGCGTTCAAATTGTTTTAGTAACATCTGGCGCTATCGCTTTAGGAAGAAGCGTATTAGGCTTAAAAAATAAGCCAAAGATGATGTCGTTAAAACAAGCCTGTGCCGCAATAGGCCAAGCTAGATTGATGGAAGAATATAATAATGTAGGTCAAAAATATGGTATTAAATGTGGTCAAATATTATTAAATCATGATGATTTCCAAATTAGAAAAAGACTACATTTCCTACAGGATTGTATAGAAGAATGTCTTAAAAATAAGGTTATTCCAGTTATCAATGAAAATGACGTTTTAGCTGTTGAAGAAATAAAGGTTGGAGATA
Organism: uncultured Caryophanales bacterium; assembly: GCA_946626535.1. The sequence goes on along the minus strand of CAMOUK010000007.1, from coordinate 21,349 downwards.
ATGATACATTGGCTTCCTTACTTGTTCCTGTAATAGATGCTAATCTACTTATATTATTTTCAGATATCGATGGTCTTTATGATAAAAACCCTAAATTATATAGCGATGCTAAATTAATTAATGAGGTTGAAAAGATAGATGAGAATATCTTAAAAATGGCAGGAGATGCTACCTCAAATGTTGGTACTGGTGGTATGCAAACTAAAATTAATGCTGCTATTATGACAACTAGTGTAGGCTGTGATATGATTATCTGTAATTCAAATAGAATTGATGATTTAGAGGCTATTATTAATGGTAATGAAATAGGAACCTTATTTAAAGCTAAAAGAAGTATTTCAGAGCGTGAGCACTGGATTATATTTAGATCTAATCCTAAAGGAAAGGTTATAGTTGATGATGGTCTTGAAAGAATCTTAGAAAATAAGAAGGTTTCAATTTTACCTACAGGAATTATAGGCGTTGAAGGCTCATTTTTAGAAAATAGCGTTGTTGATGTTACAAATAAGGATGGGGTAGTTATAGCTAAGGGTATAACAAATTATTCATCTACCTTTATAGATGATATTAAAGGCTTAAGTAAAGAAGAAATACATTTTGAAAAAAATATTGATAAGGCTATAGTCATTCACGCTGATAATTTAGTAATTATAAAGGAGGACATCTCATGCTAGATAATGATTTAAGGCTAGTAAAGGCTGCCCAGAAAAAATTAGCATTATTAGATGAAGAAAAAAGAAATGAATGCTTAAAGAAAATATCTGATGCCTTATTAAAAAATAAGGATGTTATTTTAGCAGCAAATCAAGCAGATGTCTTAACTGCTAAGCAAAATGGTATAATGGCCTCATTTATAGATAGATTAACTCTAAATGAAAAAAGAATAGATGATTTATCTAAATCTATTTTAGAATTAATTAATTTAGATGGTGTTGTTGGTAATTTAATAGAAAAAACAAAAAGACCAAATGGCCTAGTTATTGAAAAAATATATGTGCCTTTTGGTGTTATAGCAGTTATCTTTGAGGCAAGACCAAATGTTTGTGTAGATATAGCTACCCTATGCTTAAAAACGGCAAATGCTTGTGTATTAAAGGGTGGTAAGGAATCAATTAATACCAATAAGGTTTTAGTTTCAATAATGAAGGATGCAATTAAAGATATCATTGATCCAAATGTATTATATTTAGTTGATAAGACTGATAGAGCTATTACTGATGAATTAATTACAAAAAGAGGATTGATAGATTTATTAATTCCTAGAGGCTCATCTAGATTGATAAATTATGTAGTTTCAAATGCTAAAATCCCTTATATTGAAACAGGTGCTGGTGTATGTAATTTATATGTTCATGAAAAGGCAAATATCGATATGGCTATAAATATCGCAGTAAATGCTAAATATCAAAGACCTTCAGTATGTAATTCAATTGAAAATTTAGTTGTTGATGAAAAAATAGCAAATGACTTTTTACCAAAGCTATATGAAAAATTTAATGAATTAAATATTAAGATGCTTGGCGATGAAAAGACACTTGAAATAATTAATGTAGGTGTAGCTACAGAAGAAGATTTTTATACTGAATATAATGACTATATAATTTCAATTAAGATTGTAAAAGATTTAGATGAGGCTATTGATTTTATCAATGAGCATTCAACTAAGCATAGCGAAGCTATTGTAACTGATGATAAAATAGCTAAGGAAAGATTCTTAAATGAAATTGAAAGTGCATGTGTTTATCATAATGCATCAACAAGATTTTCTGATGGCGGTTGCTTCGGTTTTGGAGCTGAGGTTGGTATTTCAACTCAAAAGCTTCACGCTAGAGGTCCTATGGGCTTAAAGGAAATCTGTAGCTATAAATATATAATTAAAGGAGATGGCCAGGTAAGATGAGCTATAAGCTAGGTATTTTAGGCGTTGGTAAAATGGGTGGAGCAATCCTTGATGGTGTTGTTTCATCTAAGATATATGATAAAAAAGAAATATATCTATACTCACCTGATGAAGAAACTAAAAATAAATATGTTAATTTAGGTTTTAATTTTGCTGAAAATGAAAAGGATTTATTTATAAATTCTAATATCATTTTAATAGCGATAAAGCCTCAGGTATTTGGTGAGGCTTTAGTCTATGCAAAAGATATAGATTTTAGTAATAGAGGAGTTTTATCTATCGCAGCTGGTAAAAAAATAAGTGAGCTAGAATCATATTTTAAAAATGCGACTATAATAAGAGCTATGCCAAATCTACCAGCATCAATTAGATGTGGTGCCATTACAGTTTGCGCAAATAGATATGATAATTTATTTGATGAAGCATTTAAAATTTTAGAATCAGTTGGCTCAGTAAGTAAAATAAAAGAAGAGCAAATGGATGAAACCCTACCTTTAAATGGCTCTATGCCAGCCTATGCATATTTATTTGCTAAAGCATTTATAGATTATGCAGTTAAAAATAATATTGATTATAATGTTGCGCTTGATTTAACTTGTAATTCAATTAAAGGATCAATGGATATGATTTTGAATAATAAGGATACATCAATTGACACATTAATTAAAAATGTTTGTTCAAAGGGTGGAACAACTATTGAAGGATTAAATAAATTATACGATAATAATTTTGAAGAAATAATTTATGAGTGTTCTTTAGCATGTACTAATAGAAGTAAGGAGTTGAGTAAATAATGGATAAAAAAGAAGAAAAAATTACTCTAGATGACTATATTGAAAAATATACTAAAACTGAAAACACAAAATTAATTAAGACAGGATTATTCTTGTTTGAGGCAACAATTGGTGTTGTTTTATTTGTATGTTTATTCTTTATAGTATTAAAATTATTTGATATCCATAAATATGCTGGTTATGTAGGTATAGGTGTTGCAGCTATTTTATTCTTATGCTTATATATTATTCCAATTATAAGACTACATAAAACAAAAGCCTTTATGACAAATGTTGATAGAACAAATGCTAGAAAGGCTCAAAAATATAATAAAGAATTAAGATATGAAATAGCTAATAAGATGATTGATGTAACAACTAAGACTGGTGATGATAGCTGGTATAGTAAAGAAAAGATTGATGCATTAGCTATAGCTGTTAATTCTAAAAATGATGCTGATATTAAAGCTTCATTAACAAACATTTATGAAGTTGATGTAAGAAGTAATTCTAATAAGCTAATTAGAGATTATGCAATTAAGGTTGGTCTTGCAACATCACTTTCACAATCTGAAGCTCTAGATACACTTTTAGTGGTTACATATGAATTAAATCTAATTAAGAAGTTAGTTTATTTATATGGTTATAGACCATCAGATGCTAAATTGGTTAAAATTTATAGACAAGTAATAATTAATTCTTTAATTGCTTATGGTGCAAGTAGTGCAACTAATACAGTTGCTTCAAATATTGTAAAGGCTATGGGGAAGGTTGGAAGTAGTGTTCCATTTATCGGTGCCTTAATCGAATCAGCTTCTCAAGGCTTAATTAATTCAACAATGACTGTTGTTATTGGTTTCCAAACTAAAAAATATTTAACTAAGGAATATCATCTTCAAGATATGCTTGATAATATTGATTTGTCAAATCTAGAAGAACAGGATGAAAAAGAAATAATTGCTCAAGCTAACGAAGAAGTAAAATCTAAAGAAAAACAAAAGAAACAAAAACTTCAAACCGCATAAGAAAAAAGTAATCCAGACTGGATTACTTTTTGTTTTGCTCTCTTAAAATATCAGCTAATTCATAAATGAATTTTTCTGTTTTATCCCAGCCTAGGCATGGGTCTGTAATTGATTTACCAAATACACCACCATCAACTTTTTGATTACCATCTTCTAGATAAGACTCAATCATTAATCCTTTTAACATCTTTTTAATATCAGGATTTAATTTAGCTGAATGTAAAACCTCTTTAGCAATTCTAATTTGTTCTAGATATTGCTTATTTGAATTTGAGTGGTTACAGTCAATTATGATTGCTGGATTTTTATATTTATCTGGATCATACATAGATATTAATCTTTTTAAATCTTCATAATGGTAGTTAGGAGAAGATTCACCATGCTTATTAACATAGCCTCTTAATATTGCATGTGCTAAAGGATTACCTTTAGATTCAACCTCCCAGCCTCTATAGATAAAGGTATGAGAGTGTTGGGCAGCATTAATTGAATTTAACATTACATTAAAATCACCAGATGTTGGATTTTTCATACCAACAGGTAGATTTAAGCCAGAAGCAGTTAATCTATGCTCTTGGTTTTCAACTGATCTAGCTCCAACAGCAACATAGCTTAATAAGTCTGATAAATATCTATGATTAGATGGGTATAGCATTTCATCGGCAGTAGAAAAGCCAGTTTCCTTTAAGACATCCATATGAAGCTGTCTTACTGCGATAATTCCTTTTAACAAGTCAGAATCTTTATTTGGGTCTGGCTGATGAAGCATTCCTTTATAGCCATCTCCTGTAGTTCTTGGCTTATTAGTATAAACTCTTGGAATAATAACAATTTGATCAATAACTTTATCTTGGACCTTTCTTAATCTTCTACAATATTCCAACACTGCATCTTCTCTATCAGCAGAACAAGGACCAATTATTAATAATAATCTGTTATCTTTACCTAAGAATATGTTTCTAATTGTCTCATCATTTTTTTCTTTAATTTTAGCGTATTTTTCTTCTAGTGGATATTGCTCCTTAACTTCCATTGGGATAGTTAGTTTTCTTTTGAATTCCATGTTCATAGGCAAATTCCTCCAATTTTTAATCTATTTTATCACTTTAATTATATAATTAAAAGTTCATTTTTCTTGAATTTATAAAATATTGTAATAAAATATTAGTTGGAGGATTTATTTTATGAATAAAACATTAGTATTAGTAAGACACGGTGAAAGTGTTTGGAACAAAGAAAATTTATTCACTGGCTGGACAGACGTTGATCTATCTGAAGTTGGTGTACAAGAAGCAAAAACTGCTGGTAAGTTATTAAAAGAGGAAGGATTTAAGTTCGATGTATGTTATACTTCATTTTTAAAGAGAGCTATTCATACATTAAATAATATTCTTGAACAAATGGATTGTGAATACCTTCCAGTATATAAAGATTATAGACTAAATGAACGTCACTATGGCGCTTTACAAGGTCTAAATAAGGCTGAAACTGCTGAAAAGTATGGTGAAGCACAAGTTAAGCTATGGAGAAGAAGCTACAATGTATGTCCACCTGCACTTTCAGAGGATGACAAGAGAAATCCAGCTTTACAAGAAGCATATAAGAACATTGATAAGAAGAATTTACCTTTAACTGAAAGCTTAGAGATTACAGTTCAAAGAGTAGTTCCTTTCTTCAATGAACAAATTAAGCCTTTACTTGACCATGATAAGAAGGTTATTATCGCTGCACACGGTAATTCACTTCGTGCTTTAGTTAAGTATTTAGACAACATTTCTGATGAAGATATCGTTGCTTTAAATATCCCTACTGGAGTACCTCTAGTATATGAGCTTGATGACAATTATAAGGTAGTTTCAAAGAGATATTTAGGTAATCAAGATGAAATTGCTGCAAAAATGAATAAGGTAGCAAATCAAGCAAACGCAAAGAAGTAACAAAATCTAAAGCATAATCAGTTTAGATTATGCTTTTTTTCTTGTTTTGAGTGATATTTTATAGTATAATTTTTTTTAGAAAATACTATAAACAAAGTGAATATGGAGGAGTATAACTATGGCGAAGAAATATGTATATCATTTTGAAGAAGCTTATGGTTTAGGTAAAGAATTACTTGGAGGTAAGGGCGCAGGTCTTGCAGAGATGACTCATATCGGTGTTTCAATTCCTCAGGGCTTTACTATCACAACTGAAGCTTGTGGTCTTTATTATGATAACAATAAAAAATTACCAACTGATTTAATTGATGATGTTTACAAAGCAATTAAGGAAGTTGAAACAAAAACAGGTAAGAATTTTGGTGGAGATACTAATCCACTACTTGTATCAGTAAGAAGTGGTGCTAGAGTATCAATGCCTGGTATGATGGATACTATCTTAAATTTAGGTTTAAATGATAAGACTGTTAAGGTTTTAGCAAAGGAAACTAATAATGAAAGATTCGCATACGATTCTTATAGAAGATTTATTTTAATGTTTACAAATATTGCTAAGGGTCATCCAAGAGATAATATGGATAAGATGCTTGATGATCTTAAAAAGCAAAAAGGATATAAGCTAGATACTGAAGTTACTGCTGATGAATTAAAGGTATTAGTTGAAAAATATAAAAAATATTATAAGAATACATTTAATGAAGAATTCCCAACTGATCCTTATAAGCAATTAGTAACAGCAATTGAGGCTGTATTTAGATCATGGGATAACCCAAGAGCTAACGTATATAGAATGATGAATAACATTCCATATTCTTGGGGTACTGCAGTTAACGTTCAATCAATGGCTTTCGGTAATAAGGGTGAAACATCAGGAACTGGTGTAGCATTCTCTAGAAACCCAGGTACAGGTGAAAAGGTTGTATCAGCTGAATACTTACCAAATGCTCAAGGTGAAGACGTTGTTGCTGGTATTAGAACACCTCTTGACATCAACGAATTACAAAAGAGAATGCCAAAGGTTTACGATGAATTTATCAAAACTATCAAATTAATGGAAAACCATTATAAGGATATGCAAGATATGGAATTTACTGTTGAAGAAGGTAAATTATATTTCTTACAAACAAGAAATGGTAAGAGAACTCCTCAAGCAGCTTTAAAGATTGCTTGTGATTTAGTTGATGAAGGCTTAATCGATGAAAAGGAAGCAGTATTAAGAATTGATGCTTATTCATTTGATAAGCTATTACTTCCTGGCTTTGACAAGGATGATTTAGCAAAGGCAAAGCCAATTGCGAAAGGCTTAGCTGCAGGTCCTGGTGCAGGCTCTGGTAAGCTAGCATTTACTGCTGAAGAGGCAGAAGCTAGAAAAGCAAAGGGTGAAAAGGTTGTTTTAGTTAGAGCTGAAACCTCACCAGAAGATATCGTTGGTATGGTTGCTTCACAAGCTATTTTAACAATGCGTGGTGGTATGACATCACATGCTGCAGTAGTTGCTCGTGGTATGGGTAAGTGCTGTGTATGTGGATGCCAAGAAGCTATTATTGATGAAGAAGCAAGAACAGTTACTATCAATGGTAAGGTTTATACTGATAAGGATACATTCTCAATTGATGGTTCAACTGGTAATGTATATTTAGGTGAAATTAAGACTGTTGAACCAGATTTAACATCAGGCTACTTTGGAAGATTAATGAAGTGGGTTGATGAAAATAGAGCATTAAAGGTTAGAACTAATGCTGATAATCCAAGAGATGCTAAGCAAGCTAAGATTTTCGGTGCTCAAGGTATCGGTCTATGTAGAACAGAGCATATGTTCTTCGATAAGGATAGAATCTTCTCAATGAGAAAGATGATTTTAGCTGATACTCAAGAAGAAAGAATTAAAGCTTTAGATGAGCTTGAGCCAATGCAACAAAAAGATTTTGAGGATTTATATGAAATCATGGATGGCATGAATGTAAATGTACGTTTACTTGACCCACCACTACATGAATTCCTACCTCAAGAAGAATCTTTAATTGTTGAATTAGCAAAAGCAACAAATAAGACTGTTGATGAAGTTAAGGATAGAATTGCTGAACTTCATGAAGCTAACCCTATGATGGGTCATAGAGGTTGTAGACTTGCTGTTACATATCCTGAAATTTGTGTAATGCAAACAACAGCTATCATTAAGGCTGCAATTAATGTTCAAAATAAGACTGGTAAGACAATTGAACCAGAAATTATGGTACCACTAGTACTTGAAGTTAAGGAATTAAAGTTTGTTAAGAACTTAATTTGTAAAACTGCTGATAAGCTAATTAAAGAAGCAAATGTTAAATTAACTTACCATGTTGGTACAATGATTGAAATTCCAAGAGCTGCCCTACTTTCTGATGAAATTGCTAAGGAAGCAGAATTCTTCAGCTTTGGTACAAACGATTTAACTCAAATGACATTTGGATTCTCTAGAGATGATGCAGCTAAATTCTTACCTGCATACTATGAAAATAAGATTTTAGAAGAAGATCCATTTAAGACACTAGATTATAATGGTGTTGGTAAGCTAGTTAAGATGAGTGTTAGAGATGGTAGATCTACAAGACCTAACCTACATGTTGGTGTTTGTGGTGAAACAGGTGGAGAACCTAAATCTATCGAATTTTATCATAATGCTGGCTTAGATTATGTATCTTGCTCACCATTTAGAGTTCCAGTAGCTAGACTAGCTGCTGCTCAAGCAAATATTAAAAATCCTAGAAAGTAAAAAACTAAGTGCTAAGTTAAAAGCTTAGCACTTTTTATTTAAATTGAAAAAAATAAATAAATGATATATACTATTTTATGCTTTAGGAGAAGTTATTATGATACATCCAATAAAACATTTTATAACAATAACTAGACATCGTCATAAGGTAATGTGGTATTGCTTTAGATGTGGTCTTTATAGACAAGGTCTAGCTCATGATTTATCTAAATATGGCTTTACTGAATTTTGGCTTGGTGCTAAAAATTATTTAGGCACTAAAAGTCCACACCATAAGGAAAGAGAAACTAAGGGCTATAGTGAGGCTTGGATGCACCATAAAGGAAGAAATAAGCATCACGTTGAATATTGGATAGATGTCAATTTAGAAACTAAGCAATATGAGCCTGTAAAAATGCCAGATAGGTATTTAGCTGAAAGTATATGTGATAGAATTGCTGCATCTAAAAATTATAATAGAAAGAATTTTGAAAGGAAAATGGTTTTAGATTATTTTAATAATGAATCTAGCTATCTTCCAATGCATGAAGATACTAGAAAAGAGATGCAAAAATTAATTGAATATTATGTAGAAAATGGTGAAAGAAAAACATTTAAGCTTATAAAGAAAAATTATAGACATAAAAAAGCTACATATTAAAAGGGAAACAAAAATTTTTGTTTCCCTTATTTGTTATATGAAGCTACGTTTTCTCTTAAATATAAATTGTTATCTAATGATTCTATATCATTATTTTTTTTTAGTTTGTTTAAATATTGCCTTGAAAAACCAAATTCCGAAGTAACCTGTGAAGAAGATAATACATTTTTATTTATATAATCCTTTAAATCATTATATGATAGTGGAATATCAATGCCATTATCATATAAATCTAAATAAGAATATCTTTTTTTTACATTAAAAATAATTTCGTTATTAAATGGCGATAAAAAAGGAACATCATTATTTTCTACATTATAAAATTTAGTATCTCCATTTTTAAAAAATACAATTAAGCCATTATTATTCTTTGAATAAATGAAGTCTACAATATGCTTACTCATTCTAGCTTTAGTTTTATCATCAATTCTATCATATGATATTTGAACTATATAATTATCATCCATAGAGGAATGAGCCTTAGATGCTATTAGCATTAATAACTCATTATAATATGGAATTTTATTTTCCTTCAAAATATCATTTATATTTTGTCTGCTATATGGAATGATTCTTTCATTTATCCATTTACTTGTCCAATATGAATTAATCATATAATTATTTTTTAAAACAAAGGCGTTAAAGAATATAGGATATTCATCTAAGCCTTCAACTAATTCTATATAACAGTCTTCATAATTATTTGAGATGAATAGATAACCATATATCTTTTCTTTATTTCTTATTGAATATATCTTCAAGCTCATTCCACCTCCTTATTAATAATTCCTTAGCCTTTTGCATATAGAAATTATTATCATTTGTGGTTATATCGTTAAACAAATCATCAAAATTTATTTTGATATCCTTGAAAGTATTTTTGGGTACTATCTTGATATTTTCCTCTAATGAGCTAGTTCCAATGAAGGAATTAACCTTTTTGTTTTCTTTAATATTATATTTTTTTATTTCATCATCCTTATAGGCTGGTGAAAGAAGAGATAGTCCGTGATCAAATAGTGGGGCTAGTCTATATTTTTTTGTTTTGCTATCATATAAAACTTCAATGTTAGCACCATGTCTATCGCGATTTACAATTAGATAATCAATTATAATCATTTGATAGATTTCATCTATGAAATTATATCTTTTGCAAAAAGTGATAATGTCTTCGTTATCATTCTTATATAATTCGTAGAAATTCTCGAAAGACATTTTTGTTTCATTGATTAGCTTATAATCGTATGAAGAATTAAGATAAGTATCATATTCCTTATTCCTTATTAAAATCTTAGCAAATAACAAATTATATTCTAGATGCTTATAGCCTAATAGTGTTAATAGCTTACCCGCGATAATTTCATTAAATGCTTCATATCCAAATTTGTTATCTACATCATCAAAATAAGAAAGCTTATAATATACCTTTTTTCCATTTTCAAAAGAATAGCTTTTAAGATAAGAACCTGCAGTACCAGATGATTGTCTAGTTTTAGACCAAGTTAAGTATCTTAAATCTATTAATTTATCGATTTTTATCATAAATATCACCTAAAAACAAAATAACATATTAGTTTACAAATGTCAACTAAACATAAAATAATTTTTGAAATCAATTAAAACAAAAAAGGGCTTAGAAACCCTTAATTTTGTTTAATATCTTTAACTAGATTTGGAACAGAAGGCCGTGGCTGATAAACTTCTATTAGAGGTTCATTATATTTAGCTCTAATGTAATTATCAATTTCATCAGCTGTAGCCTTTGTTGCCGCAACAGCTTGAACAACGGTTTTAGCGCCTGATACTACATCACCTGCAGCATATACACCAGGTCTTGTTGTCGCACCAGTTTCAGATGCTTGAATAAGACCTTTTTTATTTGTATCAATTTGTTTTGTGTTATTAACGATATTTGCCTGAGCACCTTGACCAATTGCGATGATAACAGAAGAAGATGGAATCTTATAAGCATGCTCACTATCGTTTTTATAATCAACTGTACCATCTTCATTTTCTATTTTTAAAACTGGTTCAACTATAATACCATCTTTTTCAATTCGAGTAGTATTTAAATAATAATTAAATTTAACACCATCAACTAAGGCTAAGTTAACTTCCTCATCAAGTGCAGTAACCTCTTCTCGACCTCTAAAGAATATTATATCAACTTTTGCATTAGATTTTCTTAAAATAGTTCTTGCAGCATCCATAGCTACATTGCCAGCACCAATTATTACTACGTGATCTCCTAGATTTTGATATGAATCAGGATTTTTTAAATAATCGATTGCGAAATGGACATTACCAAGTGTTTCGCCTGGAATTCTAAGTCTATTTGGTTTCCATACACCTGTACCGATGAATATTGCATCATACCCATCTGCAAACATATCATCTATTGTAATAGTAGGTCCAATAAGAGTATTAGGTCTAAATTTAATACCTAATTCAGTCATCTTATTTAATAGCTTATCTAGTAGAGACTTTGGTAATCTAAATTCTGGAATACCATATCTTAATACTCCACCAATTTTATCCTTTGAATCAATAATTGTAACATCATATCCACGTTTAGCTAAAATTATCGCAAGTGTAAGACCAGCAGGACCTGCGCCTATAATACCAACTAAATGACCATTTGGAGTAGGCTTTTCGAATTTAGCCTTTTCTAAGTAGAATGTTGAAATATAATTTTCAACCTCGAAGAATTTAATGGGCGCACCCTTTCTATTTAATATACAGTGACCCATACAGTTCTTTTCATGGGGACAAATTAATGCACATATTGCTGAAAGAGGATTATTTTCAAAAAGCTTAGCACCTGCCTCATCCATTTTTCCATCTAAAAACATCTGCATAACTGTAGGTATATCTGTCTTAATAGGACAGCCTTCCTTACAGAATGGTTTTTTGCATTTTAAGCATCTTTGGGCTTCATTAAATATATCTGCCATATATACATCCTCCTTTTTTATTTATTATATCAAAAAATAATTATTAAAAATAGTTATTTTTGCTAGATTATGCTAGAATATAACTATGAATAGATTTGAATTTTTGGCTTTAAATGATGGCCTATTAAAGGATGAACTAAATAATAAATTATCTCGTCGCTTATTTAAGAGCTTAAAATATTATAAAGCGACTATTTTAGTTAATAATATAGAAACTAAAACATGGCAAGAGGTTAAAAAAGGTGATTTAATTACTATCTATTATAATAGAGATATAGATGTTAATTGGCCTTTATATGAATCAAGTCTAGATGTTAGATATGAGGATGATAATTATTTAGTTGTTAACAAAAGAAAACAGCTACTTACTATTCCTACTAAGGCAGAACCATTTAGCCTATATCAAGAGATTTTATATTATTTAAAAAATAAAAATGAAAACCTAGATATATCTATATTAAATAGATTAGATAAAAATACCTCAGGACTATTAGTAGTGGCTAAAAATAGACTTGCGGCTAATTATCTAACCCCTATTCATGAAAAAATTAAAAGGAAATATATAGCTTTATGTGAAGGTAAATTTAATAAATTAGAAGGAACTATAACATGTAAAATAAAAAAAGAAGGCGATTCACATAAAAGAATAATTTCTGATGATGGACAAACCGCAATTACTCATTATAAGGTTTTAAAGGAAATAAATAATAATTCTTTAGTTGAATTTGTTTTAGAAACAGGAAGAACACATCAAATAAGATTACACTCAGCATCTATAGGACATCCTATAGTAGGAGATAGCTTATATGGAAATTATGATGGCGATGATTTAAATTTAGAAAGCTATTATGTTGAATTTTATAATGAATTTAAAAACGAAAAAATAATATGTAAGTTAGATGATTATACAATTTAAAATGATTTAAAAAAGATGTATAATTATAATGTTTGGAGGCTCTTATGCTAAAACATTTATGGTCTAAGCTACTAGAAGCACTAATATCAGTACTTCCAGTATGCCTAATTGTTTTAATTTTATATTTTACACCTGTGGTTAATCTTACACCTAGTGAGCTAGGTGTTTTTATAGTTAGCTCAGTTTTTCTTATTTTAGGTATAGGTTTATTTAACCTAGGGGCAGATATGGCTATGAGTGTTATGGGTGAGCATGTTGGTTCGGCCTTAATTAAATCTAAAAAGTTTATTTTAATAGTATTAATATTATTTGCATTAGGCTTATTTATTACTGTAGCTGAGCCTGATTTACAGGTTTTATCGAGACAGGTTAGTGAGGTAATAAATCCAACATTATTAATTATATTTGTTGGCTTAGGTGTAGGTATATTTTTAGTTATAGCGGTATTAAAAATAATATTTAAAAAAGATTTAACAATATTAATTATGTTTTTCTATATGATGATGTTTGCTATTACAGCGTTGGTGCTAGAAAAGGGCAATAGCTCATTTTTAGCTTTAGCCTATGATTCTGGTGGTGTAACAACAGGTCCAATTACAGTTCCATTTATTATGGCATTAGGTCTAGGTATCGCAACAACAATAGGTGGAAGAGATTCTAAGCAAAATTCATTCGGTCTTGTTGCCCTATGCTCTATCGGTCCAATTGTTGCTGTGCTCTTATTAGGCTTAACAATAAATTCTGACCGGTTAAAGGGTAGTGATTTATTTGATTTAGCAAGCTATAGCCTACCAGATGATGCTATAATGGGCTTTTTAAAAACTGTATTAGAAACAGTAAGAAGTGTTTCTATAGCGCTAGGCTTAGTTGTAGTATTCTTTATAATAATTGACATTGTCTTAATTCGTTTACCTAAGAATAAGTTAAAGCAAATTGCCTTTGGTATTTTATATACATTTATCGGATTAGTATTATTCCTATCTGCGGCAGAATTTGGTTTCCTAACAATAGGCTTTAAGATGGGCGTTCATATGGCTAATTTCAATAAATACGTAACTATGGTATTTGGTTTAGTAATTGGTATGGTTGTTGTACTGGCCGAGCCTGCAATACACGTTTTAACAAAACAGGTAGAAGAGGTTACAACTGGTGGTGTAACTAAAAAATCAATGCTAGTAGCACTATCTATCGGTGTTGGCTTTGCAATACTTTTATCTGTTATAAGAATAATATTTGATTTTTCAATTTTATATTATCTAATTCCAGGCTATTTAATTTCATTAGGACTTTCAATATTTGTTCCTAAGGTATATACATCAATCGCGTTTGACTCCGGTGGTGTAGCATCTGGTCCTTTAACATCAAGCTTCATTTTACCTTTCGCTATTGGAGTATGCTCAGTAGTTAATCCAAATTCATTATTAAATGATGCCTTCGGTGTTGTTTCGATGGTTGCTTTAATTCCTTTAATTAGTATTCAGCTTTTAGGCTTTAGATCAGAATTGAGTAGAAAGCTTAGAAGAAAGAATAGATTAAAGAAGATTGAGCATACTGAAAATGATGAACAAATTATTAATTTTATGTAGGTGAGTTTATGGCTGATGTAAAAAGAAGAAAAAAGACTTCTGATTTGGAAGCACCTAGAAAAATAAAAATATTAATAACTATAATACCTAGAACTAAAACTGACTTTTACCTATCAGCTTTAGAAGGCTATGATGTAAATTTGCAAACAGTGCTATACGCTAGAGGAACTGCCCCAAGCGATTTAGCCCGAATGCTAGGCGTTATCGACGATAAGAAGGCAGTAATAGTATCGGTTGTACCGGAGGATAGAATTAGTGAGGTATTAGTACGGTATGAGGATAAATATTTTAAGACTAAAAATGGTAGAGGTATCGCATTTACTATTCCTATTTCATCAACAATAGGAATTGCAACCTATAAATTTTTAGCTAATTTGGAGGTGTAATATGGCAAAGGCAAAATTTGAATTAGTTGTAGCTATTGTAAATCAAGGCTTCGGTGATTTAGTGATGGATGCTGCAAGAGCCTGTGGTGCAAGAGGCGGAACAATTATAAATGCTAGAGGAACTGCAAGACAGGAAGCCGAAAAGAAATTTGATATATTAATCCATCCTGAAAAGGAAATTGTTTTAATATTAGCTAAAAATGATATTAAGGATAATATTTTACATGCCATATACAAGGAGGTAGGCCTTGATACACCAGGACAAGGTATAGCATTTTCAACTCCTGTTGATGAGGCAATTGGCTTAGAGGCTAAAAAAATAAAGAAAGAGGAACCTAAAGAAGAGACAAATCCTGAGCAACAATCTTGACTTTAGGGACCTAAAGTAGTTAAATATTTATGGTAAAATTAATTAATAAATTAATTTAAATAAATTGGAGGAAAAAGAAAAAAATGGGAATGTTTGATAAATTACTTGCTAATTTAAAAGCATCAAGAAAAACTATTGTATTTACAGAAGGAACTGACGAAAGAATTCTTTCAGCTACAGACAAGCTATTAAAGGAAGATTTAATGGATGTAATCCTTTGTGGAAATGTAGAAGCTGTTAAGGCTGCTGCAAAAAATGGAGGCTTTGATGTAGCTAAAGCTACTATATTAGATCCAGCTACTTATGAAGGTATGGATGAAATGGTTAACCTTATGGTTGAATTAAGAAAGGGTAAGATGACTCCTGAAGAATGTAAGGCTAACTTATTAAAATCAAATTATTTTGGAACTATGCTAGTTAAGATGGGTAAGGCATCTGCATTACTTGGTGGTGCTACTTATTCAACAGCTGATACAGTTAGACCAGCTTTACAATTAGTAAAGACTAAGAAGGGTGCTAATTTAGTATCATCTTCATTCATCTTATTTAGAGAAAAAGATGGTAAGGAAGAAAGAATTGCTATGGGTGACTGTGCAATCAATATTTCTTATGAAGATACAGTTGATAAAGTAACTGGTGAAGTTAAGGTTTCAGCTGCTCAAAAGTTAGCTGAGGTTGCAGTAGAAACTGCAAAAACAGCTGCTTATTTCGGAATTGATCCAAAGGTTGCTGTATTAAGCTTCTCTACATATGGTTCTGGTAAGGGCGGTACAGTTGAATTATCACATAACGCTGTAATTGAAGCTAAGAAACTAGACCCAGAATTAGTTATCGATGGCGAATTCCAATTCGATGCTGCTGTATCTCCAGTTGTTGCTAAGACTAAGTGTCCTACATCACCTGTTGCAGGTCAAGCTAATACATTTATTTTCCCACTAATCGAGGCAGGTAACATCGGTTATAAGATTGCTCAACGTTTAGGTGGATATGCTGCATATGGTCCAATTCTACAAGGATTAAATGCTCCAATTAATGACTTATCACGTGGTTGTGATGCTGATGAAGTTTATAAGATGGCTATCATAACTGCTGGTATGGCTGAATAATTTAAATTAAAAAATATAAAGGTCCTCCAAACTAAAAATACTTTTGGAGGACCTTTTTAAAATTTAGGTGCTTTTATGATTAAAAATGTTGTTTTTGACTTTTATGGAACGTTAATTGATATTTCGACAGATGAATCTAAGGAAGGCTTTTTTGAGGCTGTTGAAGAAGCGCTTAATGATATTAAAAGCTTTGATGGTAAACTAAAAGAAAAATATATAAGCCTATGCTTAGAAAAACAAAAGGAAGTAGAAGAAATAGAGCTTTTAGATGTCTTTAAGGAGCTATATGATGTAGATGATGAAATGGCTTCAAAAATAGCTTTAAAGTTCCGTTTATTATCAACTAATAAAATGAGGCTATATAGAGGTGTTAAAAAGCTTTTAAAATGGTTAAATAAGCATGGATATAATGTTTATCTTCTTTCTAATGCCCAAAGCTGCTTTACCGTCCCAGAAATGAATATGCTTGGAATAGTAGATTATTTTAACAAAATATATTTATCTAGTGATTATGGTGTTAAAAAGCCTAATCCTAAATTCTTTAATCAATTAATAGATGATAATAATTTAGTAAAAGAAGAAACAGTTATGATTGGCAATGATGCTAATTGTGATATAAAAGGTGCTAAAAACGTTGGCCTTAAAGCTATATATATGGAAACAGAGACCTCAACACTAGGAGTATTAACTCCAGATGTTAAGGGCTTTAATGCTAGAAAGCTTATTAAATTAATTAAAAAAATGTAATTTTAAAGGTGGAATCTTATGTGCTAAGATTTCACCTTTTTTGCTCTTATAATTAATTGACTATTATAAATAAAATTTATATAATTTTAGTATATTAAAAAAATTATTTATGGTGATTAATTATGGTCGATACGAGATTAAAGACATTTTTAACATTGCTAGAAGAAAAAAATTATACCAATGTTGCCAAAAAATTATATATAACTCAGCCTGCAGTAACACAGCATATTAAATCCTTAGAGAAGGATAATAATATAACTATTTTTAGAAATCCAAAGACTTTTGAATTAACTAAGGCTGGTAAATTATTACAGGAATATGCAGAAATAGCTGTTAAAGAATTTAATCAATTTAAAACGGCATTATCTAAACAAATTCATGAAATGGTAATTAATTTTGGTATATCTCCAATGCTATTACATGCTTTATATGATAAATTTGATAATGTATTTAGTAATTCAAATGCTAAAATAAATTATTATGAGCTATCAAATAATGAGATATTTGATAAGCTAACTAATGGTGAATTAGATTTTGCCCTTATTGATTCAAGCTTTGATTCAGCTAAGTTTGATTCATTTGTTTTAACTAATGTTCATTTAATCGCAATAGTTAATTCAAAGGGTAAATTTTTAGATGTAGAAAAAATAGATAAAAATAAATTTAATGAATCAATTTGCGTAATGGCTGGTAAGGAAACTGGCTTAAATAAGATTACTAAAGAAGCATTAGGTAAGAAGAATGTAATAGTTGAAAATGGCTTATGCTCTAATAATGTCGATTTAATGATTAAACAAATTATCGATTATGACGCTATTGGCTTTATATATGATGATTGTGTTAGAAAATATATGAAAGATGGTTCTGTTAAAAAGATAAATGCTTTAAACATAAAGGCATCACAAAATATCTATTTAATATATAGTAGAAATGCCTTTTTTGATAGTGATACAATAGAATTGATAGAAAACCTTAAGAAAACGATGGATAGCTCAAAATGAATTTAAATATATTATATGAGGATAATCATTTGATAGTTGTTTATAAGCCAAAAGGGATACTTTCACAATCTGATTCATCAGATAGAGATGACCTACTTAATATGTTAAAGGCCTATATTAAAGAAAAATATAATAAGCCTGGAAATGTATTTGTTGGCTTAGTTCATAGATTAGATATAAATACTGATGGTATTATGGTTTATGCTAAAACATCTAAGGCAGCAAAAAGATTATCTGATCAGATACAAAATCATAAATTTAATAAGAAATATAATACGGTAGTTGAAGGTATTTTAACTAATAATGATTATATTAAATTAAAAGATAATTTAGTTAAGGATGAAAAGATAAAAAAGTCCTTTGTTAGTAAGGAAGGTAAAGAAGCCATATTAGAATATAAGGCTTTAAAGAATTATAGAATTGATGGCTTTGATGTAACAGAAATTGATGTTAATTTATTAACTGGTAGGTTTCATCAAATTAGATGTCAAATGGCAAATATAGGTCATCCGCTACTAGGAGATAAGAAGTATGGAAGTGCGAAAAACCCTGCATTATATCGTTTAAGCTGTTATCACCTTAGCTTTTATCATCCTATCACAAATGAATTAAAGGAGTTTAATTTAGAATAAATATGAAATTAGAATTAGATATAGAATTAAAGGATTTAAAAAATATAGTTGGCTTTAATAATTCCAATTTAAAAACATTGGAGGAAATGTTTGATGCATCAATAGATGTTTATGGTCAATCAATCTTAACTAATCTAGAGGATTTAGATAAGATTGAACACTTAGAAAAAATATTTAAAATTCTAGTTGTTATGGTTAAAAAGGGCTTTAATATTACTCCACGTGATATCGTTTATGTTAAGGCTGTTGTTGATGAAGCAAAAGACGAGAAATATCTAAGCTTTTTAGATAGAAGAAAGCCAATATGCCATACATGTACTAATAAACCAATCTATGCTAAAACATTGAAGCAGGATGATTATATTCATATGCTTGATACAAAGGATTTAATTTTTTCAATTGGTGCGGCAGGTACGGGTAAGACTTATTTAGCTGTTTGTTATGCAATAAACCAGCTAAAACGCGGAAATATTGAAAAAATCATTTTGACAAGACCAGCAGTAGAAGCTGGTGAATCACTAGGCTTTTTACCAGGAGATTTAAAGGAAAAGGTAGATCCATATTTAAGACCTTTATATGATGCCCTACATGATATGCTTGGTGTTGAACAAACTCAAAACTTAATTGATAAGCAGGTTATTGAAATAGCACCACTTGCCTATATGAGAGGTAGAACACTAGAAAAAGCATTTATTATCCTAGATGAATCACAAAATGCTACTATAGATCAATTAAAAATGTTTTTAACTAGACTAGGCTTTAATTCAAAGATGATAGTAACAGGAGATATATCACAAATCGATTTACCACAATCTAAAAAGAGTGGTTTAAAGGTATGTGCAAATATGCTTTCAGACCTAAATGAAGTTGGTTTAATTATATTTGAAAAAGCTGATGTTGTAAGACATCCTTTAGTTGGAAAAATTATCGAAAGATTTGAAAAATTAGAAAAATAATGAAAAATGCCACTTTTTCCGCAAAAAAGTGGCTTTTTTTGATAAAAATATTAGTGAAAATTATTGAAAATTAATGAAAAAAATTATACAATATTGGTAAATATTGTGTAATTACAGTTAGGAGACGATATCAGTGAAGAGAAAAAACTATTTTTCAGGTCTTTTTAGTGCGATTGGAATCATACCAATTCTAATCGTTGCAGTAGGTGTTGCGGCAGTTTGCCATTTCGCTTTAAAACCAAATGTTTTAGTATCATTTAGACAAAGTCAATTTTTTGGTACAGCAATTGGATATTTAGGTTTTGCACTTGTTTTAGGCTTTAGTGCAATATCTTATGTAGACGTTGCCAATAGAAGAATTACAAATTTTGATTTATTTAGAGTTGGTGGCTTCTTAGGTACAGGTGGCGCATTAGCATTAAATCTTTGGAAAACTCAAAATAATTTTGCTACAATCATATACATTTGTGCATTAGCATTAATGTTTATTGCAATTTTAGTTAGATTGATTAGAGTTAGAGAATGCGATACTCAATTAGGTATTAAGGGATATACTGCATCACTTTATAACTTTATTAGCCCTGTATTCTTATGCATTATTGCAGTAGGTGCTACAGTAGCTCTTTACTTTTATAGAGACCAACAATTACATCCTTCAATTTATAAGTACTTGACTACTTATGGTTACTTATATGCAATTGTTGCTTTGTTATTAAGTGTTTTATTATCATTCAATAAAAAGCTAGAAAAAGCCAATTTCTTAGATGCTTTATTTGCTATTGGATTTGAAGTTTCAATTTTAGCATTATTATTTACAGCAAATGATAAGGGATATGCTACAGTATTTGTAACATTACTTGTTGCAACTGGCTTAGCACTATTAATTAGAGGTGCTTCATATAGTGGTAAATATGAGGCTGCATATTTCAAGATTAATAGATACTTTGCAGATGAAGCAAGCCATCATGGTATTGTATTCCAAATCTTATTACCTGTTGCTTTAGTTGGTTTATTCATCTATTCAGCAACTAGAGATGCTACTCCTATCTTAGAAATATTTAAAATCGTTACAGTTGATTTAACTAAGTTTTCTTCATTTATGCCTTATGTTGTTTTAGGTGTAATTGGTGTATTAGTTCTATTAGTAATCATTTTAAGAGATTTAAAGAATCCTGAAATTACAAAGGTCGACTTTATAGTTTCAATTATGATGAGATTATCTGTATATTTAGCATTTGTTGTTGCATATACAGTTAAGAGTGCATATATCGATAAGAAAATCACATTAGAACCATTAGGATATGGAATCTATGGTACAATGTGTGCATTCATTTTATTCTCAATTATTATTCAATTAGTAAGATTAGGTAGATATCAAGGTATCCTTTCTATAGCTGAAGCTGAAGAAGCTAAGGCTGAAGAAACTGAAGAAGCTCCAGTTGTAGCTGCTCCAGTTGAAGAAGAGCCTGCTCAAGAAGAACCTGTTCAAGAGGAAGTGGTTGAAGAAGCTCTAGTTGAAGAAGCTCCAGTTGAAGAAGAGCCTGCTCAAGAAGAACCTGTTCAAGAGGAAGTAGTTGAAGAGGCTCCAGTTGAAGAGGAAGTTGAAGAAGAAATTATCTACGTTGATGAAAATGGTAACCCAGTTGATGCACCAGTTGAAGGTGAAGA
>CAMOUK010000006.1 GCA_946626535.1 uncultured Caryophanales bacterium | reverse complement strand
TAACTATGTTATCTGATTTAAAAGTTAAAATAACAATTGTTACTTCTACTTCATCATATTTAAATAAGGAAATAATACCAAATAATATAACAATTATACATAATGATATTATTCATGATAGATTTATCATTATCGATGATTTGGCGTATGCAATAGGTTCATCTATTAATGATATAGGTAAGAAAAGATTTTTCATGATGAAATTAGAAAATATAACAAAAGAAATGATCTTGCAAGAAAAGAAAAAGCCTTGATACAAAGTATCAAAGCTAATTTTTAAAGTGGTGCTCCCTGCCGGAGTCGGACCAGCCTTAAAGCCTTACCATGGCCTCGTAATACCGATATACTAAGGGAGCAATTAAAAAGGCTAATAATTAGCCTTTTAAACCATCTGCCTGACGTTGCATGTTTTCTACAACAACATCATATATATCACCAATAGATTGTCCATATTCTAATACTTGCCAAGGTTCATTTGTATGGAAATGTACCTTTAAGAAATTAGCTGGATTACCTTCATCATCTTCATCCTCAAAACCAGCAACAACAAGTGAATCACCTACTAGCTTATTTAAGACATAATCTCTTAATTCGTCTTCAGCATCATCAACATCTTTGTCTGCAATATCAATTAATAATTGTGTGTCGAATTTATATTCAACAAAGCTTTTATGTTCTTTAACCATAATAATACCCCCAATAAGTTAAATGTTAAGTATATTATACTATTTTTTAACCATTAAATCAATTATTTACCATTTGCTTTAGCTGTTTGCTTAGCTGCAAATTTACGTGGTAAAAATCTTGTTCCAAAAGCGACAAATTTAGTTAAAGCACCTGTATTAATAATTGTTTTATTCTTCATCATCTTCTTATAAGCTATTTTAGCAACCTTAACTGATGAAATCCGTCTCTTATTAAATTCATTAGGATTTTTAATTTCTGTTGTTGCGATAAAATTAGTATTTGTTGGACCTGGACATAATATTGAAACTGAAACATTATATTTCTTCATTTCGATATTTAATGCCATAGAGAAATTTAAAACATAGGCCTTAGTAGCATAATATACAGCCATATATGGACCTGCAATATAACCAGCTAAAGAGGCAACATTTAATATTCTTCCTCTTTTTCTTTCCTTCATTTCTTTACCGAAATAATAGCTCATATTAGTTAATGATTTCATATTTAAATCAACCATTTGGTTAATTTTATTAATATCAGCGCTAACAAATTCGCTAGAGTCTCCAAAGCCAGCATTATTAATTAAATTATTTACAAAAATATCTTGTTCTTTTAGCTTTTCCTTAAGCTCTAATATATTTTCAATTTTAGATAAATCATATGGATATACTAAAACATCGATATCATTTTTTACTAATTCTTCTTTTAATTCTAATAATTTCTTTTCACTTCTTGCTACTAAAATTAAATTATATTTATTTTTAGCAAAAATTTTAGCAAGTTCGTAACCAATTCCTGATGAAGCACCACTAATTAGTGTATATTCTTTTTCCATAAAATCTCCTTTTTTATTCTTCTATTTTCATTATATCATTTTTAAATCTTAATTTATTATATAAAATTAAAAACAATAAAATCTGGAAGAAGGCTGTAATAATCCAGCTTATTGGATATGATACTGCAAGACCTGAAATGTTATGTAATTCTTTCATTGGGAAGAATGTATATATCCAAAAAATTCTAAGACCACAAGCACCTAAAAGTGAAATGATCATAGGTGTTACTGAATAGCCCATTCCTCTTAATGAATTGGCAAAAAGATCCATATATCCGCATAAGAAATATGTAAGTGAAATTATTAAAAGTCTTGAAAGTCCAGCATCTACTGAAGCCTGGTCAGTTACATATAATCCTAATAATTCTTTTCTAAATAATAAAATTAATCCACCTGTTACTAAATTCATCAATAAAACTAATATAGCTCCTGATAGGACTGTCTTTTTAATATTTTTCTTTTTACCAGCACCATAATTTGCAGAAACAAAGGCAGCACATGCTTGGGCAACACCGTTCATAGATGTATAGATAAAGCCCTCTAAGGATGATGAGGCTCCATTTCCGCCAACAACAGCTGTACCTAAGCTATTTACACTCGACTGGATTAATACATTTGAAAATGAAAATATAACACCCTGCAAGCCAGCAGGAAGACCTATTTTAATTATTTCTAAAGCTTCTTCTTTATATAATCTTAATTTTTTTATCTTAAATTCAAAAAAATTATTATGAAATAGTAAAGCTAAAACTATTAATAAAGCTGATATTCCTTGTGATATAACTGTAGCTATGGCAACACCTGGAACATCTAGCTTAAATACTATAACAAATAATAAATTTAACAATACATTTGCAACACCTGAAAGTGTTAAATAATAAAATGGTTTTCTTGAATCACCTGTAGCTCTTAATATGGCAGCTCCAAAATTATATATCATAGAAAATGGTAAGCCTAAAAAATATATTCTTAAATAGGCTGTAGAAAGCTCAATAACATCTTCTGGTGTTCCCATAAGCTTTAGGAAAAAGCCTGATGTTAATATACCAAAGGCTCCAATTACTATACCTACAATAAGTGAAAAGGCCATTGATGTATAGGCAACTTTGTCAGCCTTTTCCTTATTCTTTTGTCCATAACATCTAGCCATCAAAACATTGGCACCAACCGATAAGCCTAAAAATAAATTTACAATTAAATTAATTAAGGAATTTGTTGATGAAATGGCAGCTGTTGAATTTGTTGATCCATATGTTCCACAAACAATTAAGTCAAAGGCATAATATAATAATTGTAAGATTCCTGAAAATACAATTGGAAGCGAATATAAGAAGATTTTTTTAAATAAATTACCCTCTGTCATATCTAATGATTTAGATTTCATAATAATCACCTCCGTTTTAGGCTCATATTATACTACTATTTAATTTCAAATTCCACCTTAATCTTTCAATAATTTTATCGCTTATTTTTTTCATACCTAAGCTAGATGGATGAGTAGCTACATCTATAGAATGAATAATATAATATTTTGAGTTAATAATTAATTTATTATTATCCTCATAAATTGAATCACAGCTAATAGATGAAAAATATAAAATATTATTAACCTTATAATTAATATTTAATATATTATTATTAAAATTATAAGATTCATATTCCATCTCATAGGTAATATTATCATCTAGGCTAATAATATCAGAAACTCTAGCCTCAAATTCTATAGTTTTAAATTCGCTAACATCTATATATTCTATTTTGTTTTCCTCTAATATAGGTAGTAATTTATTTGTTTTTTGAGGACTCCAAAACCAGCCACCTATCCAATATATTTGGCAATTTTTATTCTTAAGCTTTAATAAATATATCATCATATTTGCAAATTCTTCTAAATGAGTACCTTCATAATCAAAATTATCGCCTAAAAATATAAATACTAAATTAGGATTATAATTATAATCTTCTACTCTTTTTAAAATATTTTTATAATTATAATCTACCATATTATTTAACTTTAATTTTTCAACAACTGAATTTGGATTAATTTCTTTTATTTTATTATTTAAATGATAAAAAATATCCTCTTTAGAATTAGATGCTGCCATACCAAAGGTATCAAAGCCACTTATTAATGAATTACCTATAAATAATACTTTATCAGGAATAACTTCTTCTTTATTTATATATCCTGGTTTAGTTTTTATAGAACCTCTTAAAAGCTCATGGCTTTGGCATAAGGTGCCATCACCTAAATCATAATTTGATATAACTATATAATCATAATTATAATTTGGTCTTAAGGCTCCAAAATTACAATTAATTTCATCACTTCTAATATTTTTTACATCAAAGGTTTTATAATCTTGATAAAAATAGATATTTTCATAATTTGGCCTTCTATATCTATCATTAACTCTTAAATCAAAATTAACACTTGTATAATCAGTATTTATATTAGATATATTTGCATCATTTTTCCTATTATCATCTAAGATATTAATAGTAAACTTTTTATCAATATTAAAATCATCATAGCCTTCCTTTTTCTCATATCTTATATATTCGATATGATATGTTAAAAAACTATAATTATCTTTAGTATTAAAGCTAATATAATACTTATTATTTTTATATTCATAATTAGTTAATTTAGAACCATTAACCACTATATATTTAATAGTTGTATTAGAAGGAAGCTCCATATCAAACACTAAATTAAAATCTTGATTATTATAGGCCTCATAATCATATGGTTCAAAGCCCATAGATTTTAAGCATGCTTCTTCTAATAAATCCTCGTGATAGCTTTTATCAAGCTCAAAATAGACATCATTTAATTTGATGTCTTCTAAATCCTTTTTGCATGATGAAGCAGAAAGTATTATTAACATTATAAATATAAAAATGAGCTTTTTCATACTTATCACCTAAAAGCGCAAAAAATATGGCATGGGCCATATTATTTTAATTTTGCTTCAAAACAAACATTACCATCTACATAGCCAATATAGCATTCATAGTCTTCATCCTGGTAATATTTGACATTTATAATATCATTTAATTTAGCTTCCTTTACGTAAGCCATTTTAACTTCCTTATAATTATGATAATTATCTAAATTCTTCATATTATAAATAACATCTAAATATTTAGCATTATTCATATGATGATTAGAATCTATATCGCTTAATTTAACAGTATAATTAAATTCATCTATTACATTAGTTGGATTTAAATTTAATCTTCTAATTGGCTTATCAGTAAAATGAATATTTCGATAATATTCACCATCAAATTCGATATCCTTAGCCTTTGTAAGCATTCTATTTTTAATATCTATAACAACCCAATTAGAATTAGCGATAATAAGTAAATTATCGTCCTTATCTTTTATTTCAAACTCACGCTCAAATTCAAGCTTTTCTCTTTTTTTAGGATATGTAATAACCTTTATTTCTTCATCAAATAAAGGAAGTCTAGACACTACCTTATATTCTTGAGAAAGTAATACCCAATAATAGCCTAGCTCATACATTTTATAAAAGCTATAGCCTAAATCTGTAACGTGATTTTTAGCGATATCCTGAAATAAATCAAAGATACCAGCCGGTTTAATTTCATTGTTAAAATCTAAAAGGCATGAATTAACACGTCTTATTATTTCCTTTTTTAAAATCATGATAATAATTTTACTAGTACAGCCTTTTGAGCATGTAGTCTATTTTCTGCCTCATCAAAAATTTCGTTTGCGTGTGCTTCAAATACCTCTGCAGTAATTTCTTCTTCCCTGTGAGCAGGTAAGCAGTGCTGTACCATAGCATCCTTTTTAGCTACACTCATAACCTCTTTATTAATTTGATAGCCCTTAAATGCTTCTCTTCTAATTGCAGCCTCACCCTCTTGGCCCATTGATGCCCAAACATCTGTAAATAATACATCAGCATCCTTTGCAGCTTGCATTGGATCAGTAGTCCATTCAAACATACCTTCATAATCTTTTGCAAAATCGAAGATATGTGGATCTGGCTTATAGCCTTCTGGAGTCGCAATTGAAACCTTCATTCCAAGCTTTAGGCAGCCTACAATAATTGAATTAGCCATATTATTTCCATCACCGATATAACATGCCTTTAAGCCTGGGAAAGCTCCCTTATATTCTCTTATAGTCATTAAGTCAGCAAGTACCTGACATGGATGACAATAATCTGTTAAAGCATTAATAACAGGTATAGAACCATATTTAGCTAAATCTTCAACTTCCTTTTGTTCAAATGTTCTAATCATTATACCATCAAGATATCTAGATAATACTCTTGCAGTATCACAAACTGGTTCACCTCTACCAATTTGTAAATCTCTAGATGATAGGAATAATGCTTGACCACCAAGTTCATGCATACCTACCTCAAAAGATACTCTTGTTCTTGTAGATGATTTTTGGAAGATCATACCTAAAGTCTTTCCTTCTAGAATATGATGCTTAATATTATTTTTCTTCTGGAATTTTAGCTGATCAGCTAAATTTAGGATGTCTAATAATTCATCCTTTGATAATTGTTCTAACGTTAATAAATGCTTCATTTTATGCCTCCATTAATTCATTAATACTTTCAATTAATATATCTAAGCCCTTATCAAATGTTTCTAAATCTATATTTAGCGGTGGTAATAATCTAATTTTTGCCTTTGCAGTTAAAGGAATTAGACCATTTTCCATACATTTTTTAGCTACATCTAAGGCTTTAATTTTATCATCAAGCTCAATACCTACCATTAAGCCCTTACCTGATATAGATTTAATACCCTTCTTATTTTCAAGCTTCTTTTCTAAATACTTTCTTAATTCTTTTACATGATTAAATAAATCATCATCTAATCTAGTTAAAACTGAATAGGCCGCACTAGCACAAACAGGATTACCTCCGAAGGTTGAACCATGCTGACCATAGCTTAATGTATGTTCAGTCTTTTCATCAAATAGGATTGCCCCAAATGGTAAGCCACCAGCTAAGCCCTTAGCTGTTGTAACAACATTTGGAGTTACTCCATATTCCATATATGAATATAGATAACCACATCTACCATTACCAGTTTGAACCTCATCAACTATAAAGATTAAATCCTTTTGTTTACATACCTTATCTACATATTTGATAAATTCGCTATCTAGTGCACAAACGCCACCCTCACCTTGAACTGTTTCAATCATAATAGCACATGTTTTTTCATTGATATTTTTATTTAAATCCTCTATAGTTGGTAGACTATATTTAAAATCACCAACAAATGGGTAAAACCATTGATGGAACACATCTTGGCCTGTAGCTGAAAGTGTCGCAATAGTTCTTCCGTGGAATGAATTTTGCAATGTAATAATTTCAGATCTACCCATTCCATATTTATCAAATGAATATTTTCTTGCAGTCTTAATTGCACATTCATTTGCTTCAGCACCACTATTTGCGAAAAACACCTTCTTCATATTAGTCTTTTCGCAAAGTAGCTTCGCAACCTTAGTTTGAGGCTCTGAATAATATAAATTTGATGTATGCTGTACCTTATTTACCTGATTTATGACAGCTTCCTTCCATAAATCATCACAAGCACCAAATACATTAGTTCCTATACCAGAAGAAAAATCGATATACTTTTTACCATTTTCATCTGTAAATATAGCGCCCTTTCCTTCCTTTATTACAATATTAAATCTATTATAAGTATTTAAGATATTTTCTTTATCATCAATAATTATATTACTCATAATATACTCCTATCTAAATTCCGTACCTGCTCCATCATCTGTAAGCATTTCAATTAAAATTGAATGAGGAATTCTACCATCAATAATAACTACATATTTTACACCACGTCTAATTGCTTCAACGCAGCATGCAACCTTTGGAATCATACCACCATCGATGATTCCTTCTTTTTCTAATGATTTTAATTCTGAAACATTAATAAATTTCATCAATGTAGAATCATCATTTTTATCCTTTAATACGCCTTTAATATCAGTCATTGAAATAAATTTCATCGCATTTAAAGCTCCAGCAATTCTTGCGGCAGCTGTATCAGCGTTGATATTATAGATATTTCCTTCTTGGTCTGCCCCAATAGTTGATACTACAGGAATATAACCTAAAGCAAGTAAATCTAAAATTACATCTGGATTAATATCTACAATATTACCTACATAGCCTAGCTCTGGATCTAAAGGTGTTGCCTCAATAAGACCTGAATCTAAGCCTGAAATACCAACAGCCTTTCCTCCAGCTCTATTAATATCCTTAACTAAATTCTTATTGACCTTACCAGCAAGAACCTGCGTTACGATATCAGCAGTTTCCTTATCTGTTACTCTTAAGCCATTAACAAATTTAGATTCCTTACCAACCTTTTTAAGCATAGTTGATATTTCTGGTCCACCACCATGGACAAGAACAACCTTCATACCTAAGCTTGAAAGCATAACAACATCTTCCATTACTAAGGCCTTAAGATGCTCATCAACCATCCGGTTTCCACCATATTTAATTACGATAATCTGTTCTTTATATTTTAAGATGTATGGTAATGCTTCACTTAAAATATTAGCTCTTTGTTCTAAATTAACCATAATAGCCTCCTAGCTTCTATAATCACCATTAATCTTTACATAATCATATGTTAAATCACAGCCATAAGCTTCTGAATCAAAACCGCCATCCTTTAAATCTATTAGGATTTCAATCTCATCTTCAAGTAAAATCTTTTTAGCTACCTCTTCACTAAAAGAAATACCAAAGCCATTCTTACATACATCAATCTTTCCTACTTTAGAAGCAAATGACATATCAACCTTTTCAATATTAACATCAGCCTTTGAATAGCCAATTGCGCATAGTACTCTACCCCAGTTTGCATCAGCACCAAACATTGCTGCCTTTAATAGTGATGATGAAATAACTGATTTAGCAACTAATCTTGCATCCTTTAATGTCTTAGCATTAGTAACCTTACAAGTAATTAGCTTAGTTGCACCCTCACCATCTTTTGCCATCATCTTAGCTAATGTTTGACAAACATAAGTTAAAGCATCTAAGAATTTATTAAAGTCGTTATCTAATTCAGTAATTTCTTTATTTTCTGCTAAACCATTAGCCATAATTGATACCATATCATTTGTTGATGTATCACCATCAATTGATAGCATGTTAAATGATGAATCAATTGCCATATGAAGTGCCTTATCAAGGCAAATTGATGATATTTTAGCATCGGTTGTAATAAAGCATAGCATTGTTGCTAAGGCTGGATTAATCATACCAGAGCCCTTTGTCATAGCACCAATCTTTACCTCTTTACCACCGATATTAATAGATACAGCACAATGCTTTGGTGTAGTATCTGTAGTCATAATACCTTGTTCTGCAAGTGAAGCGTGTGCCTCATCTTGAGCAAGACCCTTAACTAAAATATCCATATTTTCCTCAAATGGCTTAATAGATAAAGGTAGACCAATAACACCAGTTGAGGCAATAATTACATCCTGTGAATTAATACAAGCTGCCTTAGCTAAAAGCTCGCAAGTTTGAGTTGCAATTTCAACACCATCTGCATTACAAGTATTAGCATTACCACTATTACAAATCATAGCGATTGCCTTACCATTATTGATATTTGATCTAGTAACATAAATAGGAGCACCCTTAACTAGATTTGATGTATAAGCTGCTGCACAATTTGCAAGCACATCAGATTTAATTAAAGATAGGTCTATTTTTGACTTATTCTTTCTAATTCCTGCATGTATTCCATTTGCCTTAAATCCAAGTGGAGCACATACACCACCATTAATAACTTTCATTTCCATAATTAAACTCCTATAAATTCAAACTAGTTTTTAAATCTAAGCCTAAGGCTATATTCATACATTCTATTGCAGCTCCTGATGCACCCTTACCTAGGTTATCAAGGCAGGCTGTAATGGAAATCCTATCATCATTACCAGAAATATAAATTTCTAGATAATCCTTACCAGCTAAGTGATTAGCTGATAGGAACCCTGATTGTGTACCTTTTTCTTCTAAAGGCATAACTCTAATTAATTCTTTACCTTCATAATATTTTACGTAATAATCATGAATTTCTTTTAATGTTAATCTCTTATTTAGCTTATCTAAATATAGAGGAATTGTTACAAGCATTCCCTTATAAAAATCACATACATATGGATTAAATAAAGGCTCCTGTGCTAATCCTGATATTGCCTTCATTTCCTTTAAATGCTTATGATTTTGGGTCATCGCATATAATCTAGGTGCATCAAATTCAGCACTTCTATTATCATCTTCATATTGAGCAATTCCTTTTTTACCAGCTCCACTATAGCCAGATATAGCATTTACTGAAACTGGATATTTAAAAGGTAAAATATTTCCCTTAACTAAAGGATAAATAATTGCTTGAAAGCCTGAGGCGTAACAGCCTGGGACTGCGATAAATTGATTAGTTTTAATTTTATTTAGGTAATAATCATCAAGTTCAGGAAAGCCATATGCCCAGTTTGCCAAGGTTCTATGAGCAGTAGAGGCATCGATTATTTTGGTATGCTTATTGTTGTAATCTAATAGCTCTACTGCTTCAATAGCCGCTTGATCTGGTAAACACAAAAATGTAACATCAGATGCATTAATGCATTTTCTTCTTTCATTAACATCTTTTCTTAATTCATCATCAATTAAGATTAATTCGATATCTTCTCTATCTTTAAATCTATCGTAGATTTGAAGGCCTGTTGTTCCTTCTTTTCCATCTATAAATACCTTATACTTCATAATGAACTCCTAAGTGACGCAATTTGTTTTTCAACTGATTCTATTGAAGATGCTCCATCACTTGTTCTTCTAAATGTAGCATTTTCTAAATTTATTGCATCATAAACATCATTTTCAAATAAGCTGCTATATTTTTTAAATTCATCTAAGCTTAACTCTTCTAGCACCTTATTATTATCGATACAATAAGCAACAAGGCTACCAGAAAGCTTATAAGCATCTCTAAAGGCCATATTTTTCTTAACTAAATAATCTGCTAAATCTGTAGCATTAATAAAGCCCTTTGCTGCAGCCTTTTTCATATTATCCTTATTGACCTTCATAGTCTTTAGCATAGGTGCAAAAATGCTTAAGCACATCTTTACATTGTCGATAGAATCAAAAATAGCTTCCTTATCCTCCTGCATATCCTTATTGTAAGCTAAAGGTAGACCCTTAAGCATTGTAAGTAATGTATTTAAATTACCATATGCTCTTCCAGTTTTTCCTCTTATAAGCTCACAGATATCAGGATTTTTCTTCTGTGGCATAATTGATGAGCCTGTTGAATAGGCATCATCAAGGTCGATGAATTTAAATTCCCATGAGCACCACATAATAATTTCTTCTGAAAATCTAGATAGATGCATCATAATCATAGAAATTGTATAGGCTAAATCTAAAACAAAGTCTCTATCTGATACAGCATCTAGGCTATTTTCAACTATGCCTTTAAAATTCAACTCATCAGCTACAAATTTTCTATCAATTGGATATGTTGTACCTGCTAAAGCACAGCTTCCAAGAGGTGAATAATTTAGTCTATCTAAAGTATCATCTAA
The DNA here is from genome assembly GCA_946626535.1 of uncultured Caryophanales bacterium. The sequence continues at coordinate 46,720 of CAMOUK010000006.1, read as the reverse complement.
TCTAGATAAATCTCTTTTTAGCATATAAGCATAAGCTAAAACATGATTTGCTAGAGTAATAGGCTGAGCTCTTTGAAGATGAGTATAGCCTGGCATAATTGTATTTTTATTTTCATCTGCTAAATCAATAATAACCTCCATTAATGATTTAACAAGACCTTTAATTTCTTCAATTTCATTTCTTAAATATAATCTAATATCTAAAGCAACCTGATCATTTCTAGAACGTGAGGTATGTAGTCTTTTTCCAACCTCGCCAATTCTTTTAGTTAATTCTGCCTCGACAAACATATGAATATCTTCTGAATCATCAAATAAAATTTTTTCATTTTCGATATCTAAAGATATTTCCTTTAGTGTCTTACAGATTAGATTAGCATCTTCCTTAGAAATGATATTTTGCTTCCCAAGCATAGTAGCGTGAGCGATGGAACCTAAAATATCTTCCTTATACATTCTAGAATCAAAGCTAAGTGATGAATTAAAATCATTTACTTGTTTATTAAGTTCTTTTTTAAATCTTCCTGCCCACATTGCCATATAAGCTACCTCGATTATTTTAAATTTTTATTTTTTTCATTAACCATTGCTTGAACCTTAACTGGAAGTCCAAATAGGTTGATGAAGCCAGCTGAATCAGCTTGGTTATATGCACCACCATCATCATCAAATGATGCGATATCCATATTGTGTAATGTCCAAGGTGATGTAATTGATGCTGGGATAATATTTCCCTTATATAATTTAACTTTTACATCTCCTGTTACATGCTCTTGTGTCTTATCAACAAAAGCACTTAATGCTTCTCTTAATGGTGTAAACCATAAGCCGTTATAAACTAAATCTGCAAATTTATCTGCGATTTGCTTCTTATAATGTGATGTTTCCTTATCTAATGTGATAGATTCAAGTAATTCATGAGCTTCATATAAAATAGTTCCGCCTGGAGTTTCATATACACCACGGCTCTTCATACCTACTAATCTATTTTCAACGATATCTAGGATACCTACACCGTTTCTTCCGCCTAATTTATTTAATTCCCATACAAGGCTAACAGCGTCCATCTTCTTACCATTAACGCTTGTTGGAATACCTTTTTCAAAATGAATTGTTACATATTCTGGCTTATCAGGTGCTTGTTCTGGTGAAACACCTAATTCTAAGAATCCTGGCTTATTATATTGTGGCTCATTTGCTGGATCTTCTAAATCTAGACCTTCATGAGATAAATGCCATAAATTCTTATCCTTTGAATAATTAGTTTCTCTTGAGATACGAAGTGGAATATTATGTGCTTCAGCATAATCAATTTCTTCATCTCTTGATTTAATATTCCATTCTCTCCATGGAGCAATAATCTTCATATTTGGAGCGAATGCCTTAATTGTTAACTCAAATCTAACTTGGTCGTTACCCTTACCAGTACAACCATGACAAATTGCATCTGCGCCTTCCTTTAATGCGATTTCAGCAATTCTTTTTGCGATAATAGGTCTTGCAAATGAAGTACCTAATAAATATTTTTCATATTTTGCGCCAGCCTTAACAGTTGGGAAAATATAATCTTCTACAAACTCCTTATTTAAATCTTCAACATATAGCTTTGAAGCACCAGTCTTTAATGCCTTTTCCTCTAGTCCTTCTAATTCATCTGCTTGACCTACATTACCAGATACAGCGATTACTTCGCAATTATCATAATTTTCCTTCAACCATGGAATAATTATTGATGTATCCAAACCTCCTGAATATGCTAATACTACCTTCTTAATTCCTTTCACCATTTTCATACCCTCCATTAGAATTAATTTTAACATAAATTAAATATAAAAAAAAGCCTCTTTCAATATATTGAAAGAGACGAATAAATCCGCGGTGCCACTCTAATTGCTAAATGTCTAGCCACTCTTTATCTTTTAACGCAAGAATTACGTATAAGCCAAATTTAAGACGCGTTCAAATTATATTCTTATCCTGCTTCCACCATCCAAGACTCTCTATTAAGAAATTTAATTTTACTATTTCTTAAGCTTATCAAACCTGCCTTATAAAACAAATAAGGACACTCAAGTGTCCTTATTTGTTAAAGACTAATAATTATGATGATCAAAACTACTAGTCTCATAATTATACTCAAGTTTATTTTATTAAACTATCTTTGCTAAAGGTAACTATTAAGGAGCCAGCCCAAAATAGTTACTTTTATTATAGAAAAAATTTGAATTTTGTCAATAAATGTTAGGCAAATTACGCCTTTTAAAACGTTTTCAATAATAAAAAAAGTTAATTTAGTGTTTTTATTTCACAAAATTAACCATTTTTTGAATTATATTTTCATTAAAGCTAATATTTCCTTTTTTGTTTTAAAATCGCATACTAAAGCCAAACAAAGTTTAATTCTTTTATTCTTTAAAACATCATTTTGCTTATAATTATTAGCTTTAATTACTATATCTGTTTTACCTAAAATATTCATCGGACTTAATTTATTAATCCTATAAATATCTTTAATATTTATTTCATATTTATCACTTGTTAAGCCTTTAACATTTAAATCTAGAATAAGCTTATCGTGAAGTTTATATAGTTTTGTATGAGTATTTCTAAATGATAATATTGAAAATAAGCTGATTACAATATCTATAATAAGTGGGACTAGAATATATATTAACAATTGGTTATTTTGATAATTGTTAGTAAAATACATTATTAAGAATGTTATTAAAGAAATAATGTATAAAAATAATAAATAACATATGAATGTCGCTAGTATAGCTAATATAAAATTCTTCTTTCCGTTATATTCATAAATAAGCTTCATAATAAAAACCTCTTACTTATTATATAAAATAATTATTTTATTATCAATTTTTAAAATTTTGTTATATAATAATGAGGCGCGAGGTGAAAATGATGAAAAATTATTTACAAAAAGCATATTGTATGCATGATACTGTAAGAATTTATGCAGCAATAACTACAGATATAGTTTCACATTATCAACAAATATTTAATATGTGGCCAACAAGCTGTGCAGCATTAGGTAGAACACTTACTATGGGGGCTATTATGAGCTGTACATATAAGTCAGGCGAATATTTAAATATTAAAATAGATGGTGACGGACCATTAGGAAAAATCGTAGTTGAAGCTACTGATGGTAACGTTAGAGGCTTTGTAGCTAATCCAGGTGTATACCTATCATATAACAATGGTAAATTAAACGTTAAGGATGCCGTAGGTTCAGGTATGCTAGAGGTTGTAAAGGATCTTCATATGAGAGCTCCATTTTCTTCTTCTGTTGAGCTTGTATCAGGAGAGATTGCTGAAGACTTCTCATATTATTTTGCAAAATCTGAACAGATTCCTTCTGCCGTTGGTCTTGGGGTATTATTTGATAATGACTCTAAGGTTAAGGCAGCTGGCGGATTCTTAATTCAAGTAATGCCAGGCTGTAAGGATGAGGATATCACAAAGCTAGAAAATAAGCTTGCAAGTATTAAATCATGTTCTCAAATGATTGATGAGGGCTATTCAGCAATAGATATAATAAATGAAATTACTGATGGTGATTATCATTTACTTGAAGAAAGAGAATTAAATTATTTTTGTACTTGTAGTAAAGAAAAATTTAAAAAAGGTATTAAATCTTTAGGTGTAACTGAAGTTAAAGACATTTTAGAAAAAGATAAAAAATGTGAAGTAACTTGTAATTTCTGTAACACAAAATATTCTTTTGATGAAAAAGAATTGGAAGAAATGATTTTTGAATTAGAAAGTAAAAAAGCTGATTAAAGAAAAAATAGTTGAGCCATTATGGTTCAACTATTTTCATTTTTAAGAATATAACTATCTATGATCCATAAATATTCTGTATCAGTAAACTCCAAGATAATTTCTGTATCTTTTTCAACACGATACATACCCTTTGGCGATATTGCTTTTTCACCATTCATTAAATAATTTGAAGTATCTTTGGCGCAATAAACAGTAAAGCCATAGCCTCCTAACACTTTAAATCTAATTACAGTACCTTTACTAATAATGATAAAATTATCAGAAAACTCTATTTGGCCATTTATCGCATCAAATTCTATTCTATCAAATGATTTCACAGTGCCTTGTAAGCAATCATTATAGTTAGACATAAAATCAACAAACATCTTATTCTCTTTAGAGAAAACAACCATTTCTTTTAAATATTCAGAAGTTTGATCGAAATACGTAATATTTATTGATGCAATACCTAATTTAAATTTTACATTAGTCATATTACATATTTTTACATAACTTATTTCTTCTTCACTATAAAAATCAACAAAAACCTTCTTTGATACTTTTTCATAACAAGCAAGTTTAGTTTTAGAATCTAATACTTTATAATTCTTATCTAGTATTTCAACTGTTAAATATGATTCGTATCTTGTAGTATTTGTACCAGCTATTATTGAAACAGTAATTTCATGTATTCCTGTTAAAGCATTACTTGTCATAATGTAATCTTCTGGAGAATAAGCCCTAACACTAACAGCCCCTCCGTCTTCAACACATGAATCGCCTTCGTTAAGACCACATCTACAATTAATAAGTGACTTGGAATTTATTACATATCCATCAGGGCAATTTCCATTTTTTGCTAATTGTCCATTATACACATAATAATCTGTTCCTAATACTATAGTCAATTCAACGACATTTGAAAATATGTTACCATATTGCACTCTAGCATAGAAAGTTCCATTAGGAATTTCACATGATTGATTGCAACCAGAATCAAAATAATAATTTAAGTTAATTTCATCCAAATCTCCAATATTATTATTCTTATAAGATAACAATTCTTTATATGTTGAATTAAATGTAATAGATTTGCCATTTTTTGCTTCCACCTTTATAGACTCATGAATAACTTCTCCATAACTCAAAAATCTATTTTTTGTTGTATAAATAGTCAATGAATTTATTTCTATAGACTCTACTACATATGGAATACTAATATCAAAATTTCCTAATATTAAATCAGCATAGCTAATGACAATTTCACCAGAAGAATTTAAACTTGTATCTAAAAGTGCTAAATCATTATATTCTACTTCATTTTGAATAAAGGATAAATTTAATCTTAAATCGTTATCTTTCAAATATACTCTTTTATATTCACAATCATCAACAAGTATTAGCACATAAACCCTTGAAAAATCAAAAGGTTCGTTTCTATAAAAATGGAATTCTTCTTTAAGTTCTTGTAAAATATTTCCATCATCAAACAATTTCATATTCATTGTTGAATTTTCATTATATATTTTATATTTATAAGACTCCTTTATTGTGCCGTTATTAATACCAAAAGACAAATAAACTTCACCAGCGTATGCAGGATTAATAACATCCCCTATTTTTACCTCTTCTTTGTTTGAATCTTCCAATTTTGAAAAATAATACTTAACACTTTCATCGCATTCAGTAAAGTAATCATTATAATTATCACTAATACTATAGTATTCATATAATTTATAACCAACAGGATTAAACTGTTCATCCACTTTATAGAAATGTTCACCTTCATCGATTATGCTATATTCACCTGTCTTATGACTAATTATATTATTATATTCATTAGTAGGAATAATTTGTTTTAAAGAAATGTCTTTAAAAGTAATCATATAAGTATTAGCATAAATTTTATACTTACCTGCTTTTAAATATAGTGACTGTCCAAATTTTGAAGCACTTGATCTAGTTCTAATAACATAATATAAATCATCGTTAAAAATATTACATAATCTTTCAAAATCACCAGATTCGTTACTGCTATAAATATTTGCAGTAAATATAGTATCATGTGCTAAATTAAGTTCTATAAAACTTGATAATGATTCATTATTATCATTTAATTTTTGAATCAAAAATCTATCAACATCAACTCCAAAACCAACGTTTTGAAGACTAAAATTAGTTCCATTTGTCCAACTTATACTGTTATTATTTAAAAAATCACTTGGGGATATTCTCAAATTAATAAGTTTTTCATTGGAATCTAATGTAGAAATACTCTTTATAAAACTTTCTTCTACTATCGTTTTATCATTATAATATGAATAATATATTTTAAGAGAATAATTATGTTTAGGAGACAAATTTGTATATACATATCTTTCACAAACACCTTTAGATTCCAGCAAATTTTCACCATCATATAATTCTACCTTGCTCAATCTTGCAAAAGCACCTTTATTTGAAATAGAAACATCGAATGATGTTGAGGTAATATCATTATAAACAACACTATATGGCAATAAAGCCATTATTTCTCCCCATATAATAGCACTATTCATGCTATTTGCCGTTACTTTTCGAACAATTATATATTTATAAACTACACCTGTTTTTAAATTATTAAATGTTACATTATTTGTTCCTTCATAAATATATTTTTCACCAACGACCTGTTCATCATTTAAAACTAACAGCCATAAATCTCCTTTAGCATTTGTGTTCTTTTTTATATCTATAACAAAATTAACTCCATTTGAAAAAGATGTTGCTTTCTCTATTTTTATATCATAATGTTTATTCTCTGGTTTATATTTAATTTTACCTGTATTTATATATTGATTACCATCACTATCATGTAAATTAATAATAACAGTTTTTTCTTCGTTTTCATCAGACGGTGTTTTATAATCAAAATTCAATTCACCATCTTCCAAAGAATATTCAACTTCTTCACCATCAACATTTACAGAATCAATGATATAGTTATCATATTTTTTAGGGGCTCTTCTAATATCAGCAAAGTTTGTTGCAAGATTATCCTCATCTCTATTTTCAGCTATAAAAGGCAAGCTAAAATTATATAACCTATCTTTTTCTATATTAGTGATTTCATTATTTCTTTGATATTTTTTTAAAATTGTTCTTTCAATTTCTTCAAAAGTTACATTATCATTTTCTATTTCGTTATAATCGTCCAAATCGTTTCCATTTGCTAAACACTTATCAGCCTTACTAGTTGCAAAAACATTTCCAAAATCCAAAAAATCAATATTTGTTGGAGCATTCTCATGTCCTTCATCCTTTTCACCTGTATCAGGCGTTACTATTTCGTCCGTTTTTTCTTTTTCAGTATCTAAAACATCCTGGTTTGGATTATTAGTTTTAAAGTCACAAGATGTGATTAAAAAACACGTTAGCACTAAAATAACAAATAGCAATCCTTTACGCATAAAATCACCTCTAAATCAAATTTGTATAAAACGATACTTATATATATTATTTTATCACACAAATCAATTCTATGCAAAAAAGCTGATTAAAGAAAAAAGGTGTACGAATAAAATCGTACACTATTTTTTATACTAAAATATTGAAATTTTGAAGAATTGATATTATTCCAAATCCTAAAACAAATGAACAAATATTTGCAGTTAGAGTATAAAATAATATTCTTAATGGGTTTATATAATTTTCCCTTTTGAATTTCCACTTTGTGAATATAAAATAATATGCTAAAAATTCAACAACTAAAATACCAATTTCAAGTGGAATATAGGCATGGGCTAATATATTTAACATATTAAATCCATTATTATATATATCGATTGCCAAAATTACATTTAAGGCTACCTGAGTAACAAAATTAACAATTAAAATAGGAATAAATTCTTTTCCTCTAAAGCCAAATAATAAGGCTATAAGCATTTCAATTGCTAAACAAATTATAAATCTTATAAAAAATGATAAAATAGAATGGCCAATATTATTATTACTTGTTACACTAAAGGCTTCAACTGGTAGTATACAAGGTGAAGCAATAGGCTCAGGATTTGATTTAATAAATGAATTAATATATCCATTATCTATTTTTAAAGTATATATTGAACCAAATTCATGCTTTTCATATATTTTATTATCAGTTATAAATAAATCATTAGTTTTATCATAAATTAAAATTTTAAATGTTTCTGGTGGATAATATCCCCATCTAAATTTATTATCCTCAATTGATCTATTAAATTGAAGATAATTAAAATTGGCATCATCTTTATAATTTATAAATTTCTTTTCTATTTCATTTAATTCTTTATTTGAATCATTTGTTTCATCATAAACATGCCAAGGTCCATAATGAGTTCTATTACTTAATAAGGTCATATACATACCTTTTGTATCACCTTCAATAGTAATATCGATATAAGGCTTTGGACCTGTATCAGCACTTGTTTTAATTGAAAGTGTTAGCAAAAATGCTACAGCAACCATCAAAGTAAATAATTTAATAATTCTTTTCATATTTTTATTCCTCTTTTTTCTTTCTTCATTATAATAAACGAAGAAAAGATAAATTTTTGACAATAATTATTAATTATTTAATAAATTTTTTGCATGTTCTAGGGCAAAGCTTGAAATTTTATCTCCTGATAGCATTAAAGCTATCTCTTCAACCCTTTGCTGATAATCTAAATTCTTAATAGCTGTATATGTTCTTCCATCTATTTCTTCTTTTGAAATAAACTTATGATATTTAGCTATTGCAGCTACCTGTGGAAGATGAGTAATACATATTACTTGTACATCCTTTGCTATTTCTGCCATCTTATTAGCTATCTTTTTAGCTGTTGAACCAGATACACCTGTATCTATTTCATCAAAGATAAATAAGTTAACATTTAATTTGTTCTTTAAATAGCTCTTTAACGCAAGCATTAATCTTGATGCTTCTCCTCCTGATGCAACCTTATATAAAGGCTTTAGAGCCTCACCAATATTAAAACTAATTAAAAAGTCTATATCATCTATACCAGATTCTAAGAATTTATCCTTATCTAAATAATCTAATTTAACATCATTAAATAAGACATCAAATTTAGTATTATCTAAATCTAAATCCTTACATTCTTTAACTAATCCTAAACTAAAATCCTTAGCAATCTTCTTTCTTTTATCACTAAGCTTAATTGCCTTTGCTTCTAAAGAATTAAAGATTTTCTTTAATTCATTTTCTTTTTCCCTTAATACCTCATCATAATTAGTAGTGATTTCAATATCTAAGGTAATCTTTTTTAAATATTCAATTAATTCATTTACACTCTTATTATATTTTTGTTTTGCTTTATCAATTAAATCTAATCTTTCATTTAAGGAATTTAGATAATTTTGGTCAAAATCCAAATTATTTAAATCCTTTGAAATCATATCCTTAATATCAGATGAAATATAATATGTATCTAAAAGCTTTGAAGAATAATCCTCATAATTTTTATCAAATGAAGAAATATCTTCTAATGCCTTTGCGGCATCGTAAACCTTAGATAGTGGATCTAGCTCATTTTCTAAATTATTATAAGCTAAGGATAAGCCATTATAAATCTTATCATAATTAGATAATTTTTCTATTTCCTGTTCTAATTCAATATCACAATCTAAAGTTAAATCTAAAGCTTCTAATTCATCACGCTCAAATTCTAAATATTCTAATCTTTCAATTGCTTTATTTTTATTATTTAAAATATGATTAAATTCCTTATATGCTTCATTATATTTAAAAAGCTCAACTGTATAATCATTTAAAGCCTTTTTAAATGCTTCATCACCTAAAGAATCAATTATTGATAAATAATTTTTCTTATCAAAAAGCATATAGGTATCATTTTGAACATGAATATCTGCTAAATAGGAAGCTAATTCCTTCAAATTTTGAAGGCTAACCATCTGATTATTAATTTTTATAACATTTTTAGAGCTATTACTAATTTGTCTAAAAATAGTTATATCTTCTTTTTTATTGATACCAAACTTATCTAGTAGCTCATCTAGCTTTGGATTAGTATCAAATACTCCTTCAATTGTTGCCTCATCCTCATGATATCTTATCATGTCGCTATCAGCTCTAGAGCCTAACAACAATAAAATTGAATCGATAACTAATGATTTACCAGCACCTGTTTCACCTGTTAATACTGTCATATTATCATTAAAATCAACGCTAATATCTTTAATTATCGCGAAATTTTGTACATGTAATTTCTTAAGCATTACACAACCTCTAATATATTAATATTTTTATTTATACCTTTTTTGATTAGAGCTAAATATTCAGTATTCCCATCGCCACCTAAAATGGGAGATTTAACAAGCTTATAAATTGATAGATTATATTTTGCTAATTCATTCATAACATTTTCTATAACCTTTATATGGCTTGTTCTACTTTTTACTATTCCGCCCTTTATTTTTATATTACCTACTTCAAATTGAGGCTTTATTAACGCAACAAGCGCGTTATTATCATTAATATGCTTATAGATATATGGTAATAAATATTCAATTGATACAAAGGATACATCCATAACTAAATAATCAATTTCGTTATCGAACTTATCGATATCCTTTATATTGGTATTTTCCATTAGGATGATTCTTTTATCTTCTCTTAGCTTTTCATCCATCTGGTTTGTCCCAACATCAATTGAATAAACTAGCTTAGCTCCATTTTGAAGAGCACAATCAGTAAAGCCACCTGTTGATGAGCCAATATCAACAACTACCTTATCCTTAAAATCTAGCTTAAATTCCTTTATAGCTCCTTCAAGCTTATAGCCTCCTCTAGATACATAAGGATTAGGATTTACGACTTCTATTTTATCTGATTCTAAAACCTCATATGAAGCCTTCTTATTTTGACCATTAACAAAAACCTTATTTTCATCAATAGCTAATTTAGCCTTATTTCTAGTTGAAAAATAACCATTTTCAACAAGATATAAATCTAGTCTCATTAGTCGTTTGAAACCTTAAAATCTACTAGACCAGCTTCAGTCATCTTCTTTACAACAAGCTGTTCAGATGTATTTAATATATCATAAGCCTTCTTAGATAATTCTAAGCCTAATGTATAATTCTTTACTGCATCCTCTAGTGAAATATCTTTATTTTCTAATGCTTTTAAAGTTTGATCTAATTCTTGCATATACTGTTCAAATGTTTTATTTTCCATTGATATTTATCTCCTTTATTTCACTAATTATTGTTCCATTTTTTAAGGTTGTTTCAAGCTTATCTCCAACCTTAACCTTTTTAGCATCTGTAACAATTTTATTGTTAACCTTATTTATTGAATAGCCCTTTTCCATAATAGCTAAAGGATTTTTAGATTCTAAATTAGCCTTTGCTAGATCAAAGCTATATTTTTTAGTTGTAATGATTTGATTAATTAATGTATTAAGCTTTAATACCTTTAAATTTAATACTTCCTTTTTGTTATCTAAAATCTTTTTAGGATTTAAGCCATCAAGTCTACTATCGACATTAATTAATTCCTTTTTTCTCGTATCAAATAGATGCTTAATTAATTTTGTATAGGCATCAACATAATAATTGATGTTTTGTTTTAAAGTTTCAATATTTGGTGTTGCAAGCTCAGCTGCGGCTGTTGGTGTTGCCGCTCTTACATCAGCAACAAAGTCAGCAATTGTAAAATCAATTTCATGACCTACAGCTGAAATAATTGGAATGCTTGAATTGTAGATTTCGTAGGCAACTATCTCTTCATTAAATGCCCATAAATCCTCAATTGAGCCTCCACCTCTACCAACGATTAAAACATCAACTAGTCCGTCCTCATTAGCCTTTCTGATTTGCTTTACTATATCATTTTTAGCCTCATCACCTTGAACGATAGCTGGATATAGAATTACTTTAGCTAAAGGATATCTTCTTGTAATTGTATTTATGATATCTCTTACTGCCGCACCAGTAGGTGATGTAATAACACCTATAGTATTTGGAAATCTAGGGATTGGCATCTTATGAGCCATATCAAAAAGGCCTTGAGCTGTTAGCTTCTTTTTTAATTCCTCATAGGCTAAATATAGATCACCTATACCATTAGATTTCATCTCATTTACATAAATCTGGTAGGTACCTGATGCTTCATAAACTGATAAGCTTCCTTTAACATAAACCTTCATTCCATCCTTTGGCTCAAATTTGACATTTGAGGCAAAAGAGGCAAACATCATAGCGCTTATTGAGGCATTTTCATCCTTCAAAGTAAAATAAAAATGACCGCGTGAATTATGCTTAAAATTAGAAATTTCACCTTCTAATAATACCTTTTCTAGATTAACATCATGGTCAAATTTATATTTTATATATTTAGTTAGGGCCGTTACTGTTAAATAACGTTCTTCCATATTAAATCAAATCCTTCATTCTTACACTTATAGTATCTAATAATCTATTGTTAAAGCTTACTGCCTTATGATCTCCTTGATCTGAATATTCCTTTGTTAATTCTAATGCTTCATTGATGACAATTTTCTTATCTACTCCCTTTAATAATTCAGCAGTAGCAAGTCTTACAATTGCCTTATCAACTAAATTTAATCTATTTAATGTATAGTTTTTTAAGCATACTGAAATAATAAAATCTATCTTTTGTACTTCTTTTATTGTATTTATAGCTAATTCTTTAGCAAGCGGATCTTCTGATGAAACATTTTTCTCATCTAAAGAATTATTCATATCTAATGTATATAATATTTTCATTGCTTCTATTCTTGCATCATGTAGGTTCATATTTGACCTCCCAAAAATCTTTTTTATTTTAACCTTAAATATTATAACATTATTTAAAAATAATGTCGACAAATAACAAAAAATTTTATATGTAATATAAAAATATGATATAATGATTTCAGGTGATGAAAAAATGACAGAATTAGATATGACAAGAATTCCTAAGCATATTGCGATAATTTTAGATGGTAATGGTAGATGGGCAAAAAAAAGATTGCTACCAAGAACCTATGGCCATAGAAAGGGCGCATTTAATATCAATAATATTGCTGAAGAATGTAACAATTTAGGTATTCAGTATCTAACACTTTACTGCTTCTCAACTGAAAATTGGTCTAGACCAAAGGATGAAGTTGATTATTTAATGAAGGCTCCAGAAAGAATGTTTAAAAAACTTAAAAAACAAATTGCTAATTCTTCTATTAGATGGCAATTTATTGGTAGACGTGATAGATTTAATGATGAGCTACTTGGTGTAATAAATGAAATTGAACAGATGACTAAAGATCATACTGGCTTAACCTTAGCTATTTGTTTTGATTATGGTTCATATGAAGAAATAACTACTGCTGTAAAGCATATCGCAGAGAAGGTTAAGGATAATGAGATTGAACCTAAAGATATTAATCCTCAAATGATTTCTGATAATTTATATACTAAGGGCTTCCCTAAGCTAGATTTATTAATTAGAACATCAGGTGAACAAAGATTATCTAATTTCTTATTATGGCAAATGAGCTATGCTGAATTATATTTTACAGATACATTATGGCCTGATTTTGGTAAGGAAGATTTAATTAAGGCCTTAGTAGAATTCCAAGGAAGAAAAAGACGCTTTGGTGGTTTAGATGAAAATAAATAAAATTGAACCTCAAGGCTATTGTAATGGTGTTAAAAGAGCCTTAGATATTATAGATGAGGCAATTAATAATCCTTCTACTAAAAAGCCTATCTATCTTTTAGGTAGTATTATTCATAATAAAAATGTAGTAAATAGTTTTATTAACAAAGGTGTTATTTTAGTTGAGGACAAAAATAAAACTAGACTAGAATTATTAGATAGTATTAACGATGGTAGTGTAGTTTTTTCAGCTCATGGTGTAAGTCCTTTAGTTTATAGAAAAGCTATAGAAAAAAAATTAAATATTATTGATGCTACATGTGGTTATGTTAAAATAGTACATCAAAAGATTAATGATTATTTAAATAAGGGCTATGAAATAATTTATATAGGTACTAAAAATCATCCAGAATGTGAAGGTGTTTTAGGTATATCTGATAAGATTCATTTCATAACAAATGAAGATGATATTAATAATTTAAATATCGATAATAAACTAATTTATTGTACAAATCAAACTACTTTATCAAAATATGATATTTTTAATTTATTTAATAAATTAAATAATAAATATAAAAATATCGTTATAGACGATAAGATTTGTAATGCGACAACTATTAGGCAGGAGGCTATGAAAAACCAGCCTAAAGCCGATTTATGTATCGTAGTTGGCGATAAATTATCTTCAAATACAAAAAAGCTTGCCAAGGTTAGTCTTGAACAAGCTCTAATTAAAACAATTTTAGTTGAAGATTTAAATGAATTAAAATCTTATGATTTAAAAAATATAAACACTATAAATATTTCTAGTGGAGCTTCTACTCCTTCATATATTGTAGATGAAATAATTAATTACTTAGAAGAATTGTGATTCAATTCTTCTATTTTTTTACTTATCCATTTATGAGCTAGCAGAATCCAATCTGCAATATATGGATTAATTTTATTAATATTTCCTTCAGCAGATCTAAAATCAGCTGATGAAAGACCATGAGAGCCCATTGGATATAGATGATATTCAACATTTATATTGCTCTTTTTACAAGACTCTAATAATAATATTGAATTCATATAATTAACTGATTCATCAGTTATAGTACCCCATAAGAATAAATCATTAATTGAATTATTTTGTATTTCCTTTTCTAAGGATAATTTTTCTCTTAATTCCTTAGAATCCTTATTTTGTAATAAATTAACAAATGAGCCATTATGATAATATCTTTCATCAGAAGTTATAACAGGATATGCAAGCATTAATAAAGGTAGCTTAGAAACATTGTATAAGTCGTTATGGACATTTACCTCTAAAATATTATGACCACCCGCTGAAAAGCCTAAGCCGATTAATATAGATATTTTTGGATCATTTTTAATTTCATTTATGACACTTGCAAAATACATTCCTGGCATAGGATATGCTTCTTTAGTTACTAGATAGTCAACAACTACTACATGATAGCCTAATTCATTAAATTTATAGACAATAGGGCCTTTTTCTCTTGGACTACAATAAGCATAGCCTCCACCTGGAGAAACAATTATAGTAGGTCTTCTTTTATCATCTATAAAATATGTTTCATAATAATTTTTAGTATTATTTATATACTTTTTATCGTAGATACCTTTAGTAGTAATCTTTATTAAATTTCTAAATTCTTCAAGCTTTTCTTCCTTCTTTTGATTATCCTTAATTGAAGGAATATAATCATTTAGCTGTTCTAATAAATTATTATAATAATTTAAGAAAGCCTCATTTTTATTTTTTCTTAATATTGGACCATAATTTAAATCTAGTTCGTTTAAGTCTTCTTTTCCTGGAATAGCTACAATTATTTCATAATACTTATTTGAATCATATAAAGCATATTCTTCTACAATTTTAAAGCTATTTTCATTTAAATATTTTCTTACTAAATATCTATCTGAATTAGGCTGTAGAATTAATTTTTTATCTTTTATTTTTAAATATGATTCTTCTAAAATATTTTTAATTAAAATACCACCCATTCCAGCTATAACAGCTGTATCAAATTCTAAATTACAATCTTTAAAGCCATCAGATAGAATAAATGAAGCTTTTTTCTCTAATTTAGAATTTATATAATTTTTATTTGCTAGAGCAAGTGGCTCTTTATTTACATCAATAAATATAGCTTCTTCGACATCATATTTTTTTAAAGCATCTATTAATACGTAGCCATGGTCACAGCCACAATCAGCTACTTTCTTAGAATTCTTTAATAATGATGATAATAATTCTATTCTATCCATAATAATCTCCTAAAAATAAATGCTTCCAAACGGAAGCATTTTAATTAATGACGTACTACGAAATCCTTTAATTTTCTTGTACGTGCTGGATTTCTTAATTTCTTTAAAGCCTTTGCTTCAATTTGTCTTATACGCTCTCTTGTAACGTTAAATTCTTTACCTACTTCTTCAAGCGTTCTTTGTCTCCCATCGATAAGACCAAATCTTAATCTTATTACTCTTTCTTCTCTTTCAGTAAGTGTAGCTAAAACCTCATTTAATTCTTCCTTTAGCTTCATCTTAGCTGTATATTCATAAGGGTCTAGAGCATGTGGATCTGAAATGAAATCACCTAAAGATGAATCCTCCTCTTCACCAACTGGTTGTTCTAAAGAGATAGGCTCTTGAGCAATTTTTTGAATTTGTTGAACTCTTTCAACTGAAATTCCCATTCTATCAGCAATTTCTTGTTGAGAAGGCTCTCTAGATAATTCTTGAACTAATTGACGTTGTGTTCTAACTAATCTATTGATTGTTTCAACCATATGAACTGGAATTCTTATAGTTCTTGCTTGATCGGCAACAGCTCTTGTGATAGCTTGTCTAATCCACCAAGTAGCATATGTTGAGAACTTATAGCCCTTTGTAGAATCAAATTTATCTACAGCCTTAATAAGACCCATATTACCTTCTTGAATTAAATCTAGGAATTGTAAGCCTCTACCTAAATATCTTTTTGCGATAGATACAACAAGTCTTAGGTTAGCATCAACAAGCTTTTCTTTTGCATAATCAGCAGCATCAGATAAATCAAGTAATGCCTCATAATCCTCTTGAGATACAGTATTTTGGTCATCTGCCTCAATAACCTCTAATTTAGCCTTAGCATCTCTACCTGCTTCAACTTCCTTAGCATATTTAGTTTCTTGTTCTAATGTTAATAGAGGAATATTACCAATTTCCTTTAAATACATTCTTACAGGGTCATCAACCTTTACTGAAGATGGTAGTTGGTCATATGTTGAAATATCAACTTCCTCTTCTTCTATAATCATAGGCTCTTCGATAATTTCTTCATCATCTTCAACCTGATTAATTGTAATATCCTGGTCCTGTAATGCCTTTTCTAGCTTATCGTATTCTGTCCGATCTTCTGTATAATACTTTAAAAGATCTAAATTAGTAAGAACACCATTATTATTTTTAGCTAATTCTGTTAATTCCTTAATTGCTGTCTCTAGGTCCATTTTTTGCTCTCCTTTGTAAATTGTTTTTCTTTTGTTTATTCTTAAATTTATTCACCAATATATCCACTTTAGCTTTTGAATCCATCTCATTAAATAATTGATTAGATAATTTTTTATTTTCATTATCAATCTGCATCAATCTAACCTTTTCTAAGCAGGCCTCTAAATCTACTTCATTATATGGATTTTTATCTTTTATTAGTTCATCTGTAATCTTAAAATAATATGCTCTATTTTCATTATCTAATGATTGTAGGAATCTTTCTTCATCAAATATATCATTTTTTTCATAAAAATTATTGATTAAATTAACCCACAAAATTTGATTTTCTAGACTTAATCCACTCATCATATTTGATAACTTAGAATCTATATATAAGGCTTTTTCCTTTGAAGCTTTCGCATACATAAATAACCTTATTTGAGCATTTGATTTAAAGACATTACTATAATTATTAACTACTGGAGTAACATAATCATCTGATGTTAAAAATTCATCATCATCTGAAAAGCCCTTGTAGCTATTATAGTCTGAAAGTAATAAATCATATGATATTTGAAGCTTATTAGCTAAAAGCCTTAAATATCTTTCTTCTATTATTTTACTTTCTGATGAAACTAATATATTAAATATTTCATTTCTTGATTCTAATACCTGATTTGAGTCATTTAAATCTTTTCCTATAAAAGCACGTTCAAATACATAGGCATATTCATCAAGCTGATGATTTTCAAAATATTTAACATATTCTTCAGTACCATATTTCTTTACATATTCATCAGGGTCCTGATTATCTGGAAGTAATACTAAATGGATATTAAAATTTTCTTGTTTAAATAGCTTGATGGCTTTAATTGATGATGACACACCAGCTCTATCGCCATCGTAGCATATAACAACATTATTTGTATATTTTTTTAAAACCTGTACCTGGGATAAAGTAAGTGCTGTTCCCATTGTACATACTGCTTCCTTTAGGCCACTTCTATAGGCTGCAATAACATCCATTTGGCCTTCGTGAAGAATTACTCTATTTTTCTTTCTTATTTCAGCTTTAGCATTTGATAAATTATAAATTACATCGCCCTTCTTATATAAAACTGTATCACGAGTATTTATATATTTTGGCTGATTCTTATCAGGATTATTAAATATTCTAGCGCTAAAACCGATAGGATTTCCCATTTCATCATAAATAGGAAACATTATTCTTCCAACAAATAAATCATGATAATCACGATTATAGGAATCAATTAATCCAACATCTACCATATCAAGCTCTAGATAGTTGAATTTTTCTTTACATAGCTTATAAAGTGAATCCTTTGTTTTAGGTGAAAGACCAATATTAAATGCCTTAATGACTTCTTCATCTAAACCTCTATCAGCTAAATATTTTTTAGCCTCAAGACCAAATTCAGAGGCCTCTAAGGATTTTTTATAAAACCGCACAGCAGTATTCATAATATCATAATACTTCTTATTTGGATTTACCTTTTTTACTGCCTGAGGTCCTGATAGCTTAATATTTTCTCTTTCAGCTAGCCTTTCTAAAGCTTCACCAAAGCTAATATTTTCTATCTGCTCGAGGAATGTTATAGGATTTCCTCCTCCACCACAACCGAAGCATTTAGCAAGCTTCTTTTCAGGGGTTACAACAAATGATGGAGTCTTTTCATTATGAAATGGACATAAGCCCTTATAATTTTTTCCAGTTTTTTCTAAATGGACATATTCAGATACTAAAGCTACGATATCACAAGCTTCTATAACACTATTAATTTCTTCTGGTGTAGCCATAGTTCCTCCTTAAAAAATTATAATAAAATCTTATTTTCAATATATGAAACTAAATCCTCAACCTTTAATACAACTTGTTCCATTGTATCTCTATCTCTTAATGTAACTGTACCATTATTTAATGTATCATCATCTACTGTAATACAATATGGAGTACCAATTGCATCTTGTCTTCTATAACGCTTACCAATGTTAGCTGCCTCATCATATACACATGAGAAATGCTTAACTAGCTCATCATAGATTTCATTTGCCTTATCTGCATGATTCTTTTTAATAAGAGGTAAAACTGCAACCTTATATGGTGCTAAAGCTGGTATTAATCTTAATACAACTCTCTTATCACCATTTGCGCCTTCTTCCTCATCATATGCAGAGAATAATACTGATAAAAGCATTCTTTCAACACCTACAGATGGTTCTACAACATAAGGTAGATATTTTGTATTATCTGTTGGATCTAGGTATTCTAAATTTTCCTTTGAGCAATTTTGATGAGCCTTTAAGTCATAATCTGTTCTAGATGCGATACCCCATAGCTCACCCCATCCCCAAGGGAATGCGAATTCGATATCTGTTGTAGCATTTGAATAGAATGATAATTCTTCCTTTTCATGATCTCTATATCTTAGCTTTTCTGGATCAACACCAATTAGCTTTAAGAAATCCATACAATAAGTTCTCCAGTGATTGAACCATTCAATCTCTGTTCCTGGCTTACAGAAGAATTCTAATTCCATCTGTTCAAATTCTCTTGTTCTGAAAATGAAATTACCTGGAGTGATTTCATTTCTAAATGATTTACCAATTTGGCCAATACCAAATGGTATTTTCTTTCTTGTTGTTCTAGCAACATTCTTGAAATTTACAAATATACCTTGAGCTGTTTCAGGTCTTAAATAAATTTCATTAGCTGAATCCTCAATAACACCTTGATGTGTCTTAAACATTAGATTAAATCTTCTAATGTCTGTAAAATCATTTGAACCACACTTTGGACAAACGATATTATTCTTTTGAATGTAGTCAACTAATTGTTCATTAGTCATACCATCACCAGTGATTTCGCCCTTTGAATGATCTTCAATTAGCTTATCAGCTCTATATCTAGCATGACACTTCTTACAATCGATTAGCGGGTCAGAAAATGATGAGATATGTCCTGATGCTACCCAAGTTTGTCTATTCATTAAAATAGCTGCATCTAGTCCTACATTAAGCTTATTTTGCTTAACGAATTTAGCCCACCAAGCTTGTTTGATATTGTTTTTTAATTCAACACCAAGTGGACCATAATCCCATGCATTTGCAAGACCTCCATATATTTCAGAGCCTTGAAAAACAAAGCCTTGTTCCTTTAAAAAAGCTACTAAACCTTCAAGTGAAATTTTTTGCATAATAAACCCCTCCCAAAAAACAAACACCATTAGAGCATATTATATGATTTTTTATCAATTTTGTCAATGAAAATGAAGACCTCTTATATGAAATATAAGCATTAAAAAAAGGAGAATAAATCTCCTTAAAAATGAAACCATGGATTTCTACCAGGTCTTCTAGGGTAAGAAGGTATAATAAGTTCTTCTTCATCTAGACTTGTATCATAGCTTGAACTTGATAGTGTTGGAAGCTTTACCTGATAATCTATGCCATAATAATAATTTGAATTTGCTACATGCTCTTTTGCCATTATCCTTGATGATACTAAAAAGTAATTATAGTTAATTACTTCTTCATCATCCCAGGTGGCATCAACTCCATACCAAACTCCATCAATTTTTGTATAGTTCCAAGCATGACCAACATTTGATGAGTAGCCAAGTACAATTAATGAATCTAAATTAACTAATCTACTTAAAAATAAATATGTCTCAGCATATGATTCACATACACTACCTAGCTTTTTAGCAACACCAATTATATTATGTGCCCATATTTCTGATGAAGCATCACCACTTGAATCATATGCATAATCAACTCTGTTACAAATAAAATCATGAATTAGCTTTGCCTTATCATAATCTGATAATTCTTCTTCACCTAATTCTAAATTAAATTCATTAATCATATCAACAATTGAACTATTAGCATCCTCTCTAGCTTCTGCTTTAGCATAGGCTGGATCAGCTAGTAAATAAAAATTATACTTACCTCTTGATACTTCAGATGTTGTATAGCCAGTATATAAGAAATAATAAATTGGGTTTTCTTCAATAAAAGTGATCCAAGCTGAAGCTACTACATCTAAATATCTTGAGCTTACTGTATATGTATCAACTACTACATAAGAATAATTATTATTTGTTTCAATCTGATAATCTTTATCGCTTTTTAAAAATGTAGATGATGCCTCATAAAATTCTTCATAAACATCAATTAATAAGTCAGCATAATAATCATTTTTTAATTGATTATAACCATAAAGTTCTTTATAATCCGATTCATATTGAGCAATTTCTTTTTCCTCTACAATAATTTCTTCACTAGTTTCATTATTTGAAGTTTTTATATTACCTTCAGTATCTGATGAAGTTGTAAAATCATCAATTATTTCAGATAGATTTACATCACAAGACGTAAGTGAAATTAATAATACTGATAATATAATTAATGTAAAAATTTTAAGTTTTTTCATAATACCACCTCTTTAAAGATAGCTTTATGATATATGATTAAACTTAATTTTAGTTAAAGATATAATTAATTTTTTTAAAGAAGCTAAAACTAGCTTCTTAATGGTCTATCTAGATCTACATTATGGAATTTATCTAAAGTTTCCATATCTTCTTTTGATATCTTAAAATCAATATCTAAATTAGCTTTAATTCTTTCCTCATGAGTAGACTTAGGAATAGGTAATGTATTGTTATCTACACAATATCTTAATGCTAATTGAGCTGGAGTTACATTATACTTCTTAGCCATACTTATAACACCCTCATCTGTTAATAACTTAGATGTTGCAAGTGGAGAATAAGCTTCAATTAAAATATTGTTTTCATTACAATAATCTACTACTTCCTTTTGAGTATTTCCAATGAAATATCTAATTTGGTTAGCTTGAGGTACAAAGCCAGTAGCATCAATTAAAGGCTTAATGTTTTCAGGTCTAAAATTAGATACACCAATAGATCTAATCTTACCTTCATTATAAAGCTTAATCATAGCCTTCCAGCTTTCAATATTTTCCCTTGTACAATCTTGTCCAATATTTGACCATGGCCAAGGTGCATGAATTAGATATAAATCGATATAATCTAAGCCTAAATTTTTTAAAGATATATCAAAAGCCTCTAAAGCCTCATCATAGCCTTTAATTTGAGCTGGAAGCTTAGTAGTAACAAATATTTCTTCTCTTTTAATACCAGATTCCTTTAATGCTCTACCAATTTCAGTCTCATTTTCATAAGCTAAGGCAGTATCTATATGACGGTATCCTGCCTTTAATGCAAGCATAGTAGACTCATATGCATCATCTAAAGATATTTGCCAAGTACCAAAAGCAACCTTTGGAATTTTTACACCATTATTTAATACAAAAAATTCATCTTTTATCATATTATCGTGTCTCCTTTATAATTAAAATTATATACTGTTATATTATTATGAAAAGGAAAAAATAGCGCAAAAATGCTTTTTAATTTAACTTTTTTTCTGAATTTTCAAACTTTGATATTTTCATAGAATATTTTGTTTTTTTATCAACATCTAAAAAGCTATATATTAAAGCATTTTTATTCATTATAAAAATATCATTATCATTATACATTTGAACATCTCTAATATGGCTAAGCTCATCAGATAAGCTAATATTTTCAATTGTTAAAGAATCAATTGAAATTGTTAAAAGTCCACCAGATGTTGTCATCTTTTTTAGACTATCATCCATATAATTATTTAATTCCTTTTTAGCAATTAAAGCCTTTGGCCGTTCAACAAATAGAATTCTTTTTAAAATAGCCTCTGCCATAACTGAAAAATCAATCATCGAATTTAAGCCACCGACAATTCTTTTAACATTTCTTTTTACTAAATATCTAATATCTTCTTCAGTATCATATTTACCACATTCAAATGAAAATGGTATTTCCTTCTCATTTAATTTATCAATTAAATCACTTAGATCATGTACTCTTTTAGCTATAGATTCTCCAATAAAAGCTATACCACAAACGCCATCATTTTTATATTTTTCATATAATGAAATAATTTCTAAATTAAAAGCCATTTCAGCATTTTTAAAGGTACCAAGTAAAATATTAAAGTCATCACATTCAGCTTGTTTAAAGCCTTTTTTAACAGCATTTATTATCTCTTCACAAGTTAATCCTTCCTTCATATGTAAGGCAGGTGTTACAACAACCTCAGCATAAATTACATTATCATTTTTTAAATTTAATGCGAGCTCATAGGCTCCCTTTTTTATTTGACTTGAGGTTTGAAGTTCATCTATAGCGAAGGCTTTTTTAATAGTGTAGCTATTTCTATCATCTTTATCATTAGCAAAAAGGACAAGCTCAAGCTCATCATAGCTTAATGATGATAGATGCTTCATATCATCATAATTTACTGATGATTCAAAGCCTATATTTAACATAATTTTAGGTAATTTATAAAGATTCATCTTTTCTCACTTCTTTTCATCATAAAAATAGTAATTATTAAAATAATTGTTATCGCAAGTATTATTAATATTGTTATATATGATATATCAGCTGGAATAACAAATTGCCCAATAAAGCCTATTGTAACATAGGCAATTGCACAAGATATAAATAAAATAGTTTGATATATTTTATTCTTTTTTATATTAAATAATGCATAAATTAAGACTAATATACCAATTGTTATACTAGTTATTGTGTAAAAAATAATATTCATCGAAAATTCCCCTTTAAATATATTATATTTTAAATTTAAAAAAAATTAAATATTTTATTTCAATTTTAAATGTTTTAGAGTTATAATATTATAAAATATATTTTTTAAAAAGAGGGTGCTTGAAAATGTTAAAAATTAAATTTGAAAAAGCTCAAGAATTAAAACAAAAGCCAGATTGGGATAATCTAGGCTTCGGTAAATATTTCACAGATTATATGTTTATGATGGACTGGGATCAAGGAAAAGGCTGGCACGATGCTAGAATAGTTCCTTATGGACCACTTCAAATGTCTCCTGCCTCTACTGCCCTACATTATGGCGCTGAAATATTTGAAGGTATGAAGGCATATCGTACTAAAGAAGGTAAGATTCAGTTATTTAGACCTTATGAAAACGCAAAAAGAATGAATGTATCAGCTGATAGATTATGTCTACCTCAGCTTGATGAAGATGATTTTGTTGAAGCAGTTAACGCACTTGTTAACGTTGATAGAGATTGGGTTCCAACTAAGGAAGGCACATCACTTTATGTTAGACCATTTATGATTGGCGATGACCACACTTTAGGTGTACATGACGTTAAGCATGCCTTATTCATGGTTATCCTATGTCCAGTTGGTTCTTATTATAAGGAAGGTTTAAACCCAGTATCAATTATGATTGAAACAGAGGATGAAAGAGTTGCAGGTAAGGGTGGTACAGGTTTCACTAAATGTGGTGGTAACTATGCTGCTTCTACTAGAGCTGGTAAAAGAGCTGAAGCAAAGGGCTATTCTCAAGTTTTATGGTTAGATTGTGCTACTAAAAAGTATATCGGTGAAGTTGGTGCCATGAACGTTATGTTTAAAATCAATGGCGAGGTAATTACGCCTGAGCTTGATGGAACAATTTTAGCTGGTATCACAAGAAAATCTTGTTTACAAATCTTAAGAGAAAAAGGAATTCCAACAACTGAAAGAAAGGTTACATTAAAGGAATTAACTGACGCAGTTGAAAATGGTACATTAGAGGAAGCTTGGGGTACTGGTACTGCCGCAGTTGTTTCTCCAATTGGTCTACTTGAGGTAAATGGTAAAAAATATCAAATCAACAATGGTAAGATTGGAAAGGTATCACAAATGCTATATGATACTATAACAGGTATCCAATCAGGAAAAATTGCTGACACATATAATTGGACATATGAAGTAAAATAATTTAAGGAGCTATTGCTCCTTTTATTTTTTCCATATTATGTTATAATATGCGTTGGTGAAAATTATGAAAACAGAATTACTTGCACCGGCAGGTTCATTTTCTTGCTTTAAACAAGCACTATATAATGGTGCTGATGCTATCTATTTAGCATGTGAACGCTTTGGTGCTAGAGCATACGCGAAAAATTTAACATTAGATGAACTTGATGAGGCATTAACATTAGCCCATATGATTGATAAAAAGATTTATGTAACTGTAAATACTATTATTAAGGAAAATGAGCTTGAGGATGCTAAAAAATTCATCTATGAATTATATAAACTAGGTGTTGATGGTATTATTGTTACTGATTATGCATTAGTAAAATATATAATCAATAATTTGAGTCCAATGGAGGCTCATATATCAACTCAATCAGGTGTTAAATCATTAGAGGATGTTAAGTTCTTCGAAGATATTAAAGCAAATAGATGCGTACTAGCTAGAGAAAATAGTTTTGAAGAAATTAAATATATAAAAGAAAATTCAAATATGCCTTTAGAGGTATTTGCATATGGAGCACTATGTGTTTCATATAGTGGTGGTTGTCTATTTTCTTCTTTATTAACACTTAGAAGTGGCAATAGAGGTAGATGTAGTCAAAATTGTAGAAGAGAATATCAAATATATAAAAATGATTCCTTATTTAAGGATAAAGGCTATTATTTATCAATGAGAGATTTAAATACTTCTTCTAACTTTAGTAAATTTAAAGATATCGGTGTAGATTCTTTAAAGATTGAAGGAAGAATGAAATCTGAAGAATATGTTAAAACTGTCACTTCAGAATTAAGAAAAAAGCTAGACGATAATAAATATAACCCTACATTAGATACAGTATTCCATCGAAATTATACAAAGGGCTTTGTTTTTAATGAGGATAAATCTTTAATTGTTGATGAAAAACTAAAATCTAATGAGGGTGCCTTAATTGGTAAAATAATTTCTAAGGATAAAAATTTAACTAAAATTAAATTATATAAGCCTTTAAATATAAAGGATAGAATTAGAATTAAGGCTAATGATGATTACTATTTCACAATTGATAAAATATATAATGAAAATAAAAAAGAGGTTAATTCTGCTTCTAATATTTGTTATTTAGAAATATTTAAAGATCAGCCTATTAATTCAACAATTTATAAGATGGTAGATTCTTCTATCGACTTAACTATACCAGATAATTTTAAGAAAAAGATTGTTATAAAGGCTTATGGTAATGTAGGCACTAAATTAAAGCTTGAAACTTTAATTGATGGTAAAAAATATACTGCAGAATCTTTAGATTTATTAAATGAATCAATTAATAAGCCTATTACTAAAGAATCTTTATATAAGCAATTAAATAAATTAAATGATACATCATATATACTAGATGATATCGACTTTAAGATGGGCTATAATACCTTCTTACCTATGGGAGCTATTAATGAAACTAGAAGAAATCTTATTTCAAATATCATTAAAGATGTTCATGGCTATAGAGATGATGTAGCTATAAAACAAAATGATAGCTTTATTGATACTTCTTATTCTTCAGATATTGAAATAGTTGCTAAATGTCGAACTATTGAACAATATAACGCATTAAAGGAATTAGGCATTAATAAGATATATTTTGATAATTATATTAAATATGTTGATCCTGAATATAAAGAAATTAATGAAAATTATATCCTAGCTGGAAATTATGGAGCTCTATATTATTATAAAAATAAGGATATCACCTGTGATTATAGCTTCAATGCTATAAATAGCGAGGCTATATATAATTTAGTTAATGATGGTGCTAAATATGTATGCTTATCATTAGAGGCTGATTATAATTTAATTAAGGATATAGCTACATCATATAAGAAAAAATATGATACCATCGCTCCACTTGAAATGGTAGTTTATGGTCATCAAAATTTAATGACTACTAAATACTGCCCACTAAAGAAATTTGGTGAATGTGGTAGCTGTAATAAAAATACATATTATCTAAAGGATGATTTTGCTAAATTTTATTTATATCATGATAAATGCATTACGCATATTATTAATGAGAAGCCTTTATGCTTAGTTGAAGAAATAGATAAAATTACACCTTATGTTAAAAAGATAAGATTAGATTTTACAATTGAGGATTATAATGAAACAATTAGAATTACGAATAGATTCATCAATAAATTAAATGGTGTTGATGAAAAATTTGATTCTAAATTAGAAACTAGAGGATATTTTAAGAGGGAAATATTATGAATAATGTACCATTTGTATTTTTCGGTATTTTTTTTGCTATAGTAGTAGGTGGACTTATATTTTATTTTGCATACTATAGACCAAGATATTTAGAACATAAAAATTTTGTTAAAAAGATATTAGAGGAAAATTTTGATGTAAAATATGAATTTAAGCCATTAGAAAAGGATGAGCTAGTAGGGACAATAAAAAACTATAGAATGATTCCTAGTGGTTCTACTTATAACATTCAAGATGCAATCTATGATAAAGGCTATACATCATATGATATGCATGTAACCCACACTCAATCTAGTGGTAAATCTAGCCACACAGTAACTGATTTTTTAGGTAAGCTATATGTTATAGATATTAACCTATCAACTAATTTTATTGTAAAGGAAGCTAGATGGTCTACAGGCTATAGCGCATTTGATAAATTTGAAACTGAGGTTATTGATTTTAATAAATTATTTAATTGTTATGTCCAAAATAGCTTTGAAGCTCAAAAAGTTTTCACACCATCAAATATAAAGCAGTTATATGAATTATGCAACTTTGATTCTGCAAAAACGATGTTATTATATTGTGGGAAATTATATGTTTTTATTTATAATAGTGAGAGAAATTTTGAAGGCATAGAAAATAATGAAAAAGCCATTATAAATGATTATAAAAGGCAAAAAATATTAGTTGAAGATTATATTAAAATATTTAAAGGGAACGATTAATTCGTTCCCTTCTTCTTTTTCCAAGGTCTATTTTTCTTATTCCAGCCTTTTTCATTCCAATAATCAACATCTGCCTTGTTCCAACCATTTTTTTGTAAAAGTCGCATTATTCCAAAAAAGGCTTTTGTCTTTATACCTGGCTTTACCTTATTATTCTTCTTATTTATTTTTTTAGCTAATGAAGTTAAATCATTTTCTATTCTTTTCTTTTTAGAATCCTTTATTTCATTATAGCTTGTGGCTTGAACGGCATAACCAAGCTTATATATTTTTGGAACTCCAAAGAAAAATAAGCTATCAGCCATATCCTTATTAGTAGATTTCATACCAGCACCTGCCGCAGTTGATACTACAACAGCTTGTTTTTTAAACATAGACTCTTCTGGTCTATGAACCATCCACATATAGCCATAATGGTCTAAAAAAGCCTTCATAGCTCCACTTGCATGATAAACATATACTGGGCTTGCAAGTATTATTAAATCAGCTTCAAGCATACTTTTAGTAATAGGATTTAATTTTTCATAATGAGGACAACGTGTTTCATCTTTCATAAAGCAGGTTGTACAGCCTAAACAAAAATTATTAAAATCCCTAGGTAGGAAATATTCAGTTATCTCTCCTCCTACCTTATTAGCTAAATTATGGGCAATATTATAGGTTGAGCCTTTGTGATTTTGTCCATAAATTATTGTTATTTTCATTTTTTTCGCCTTCTTTTATTAAAAAAACAAGATTAATATAATCTTGTCATTCAAATTTTTCTCTTATAATTCTCATTTTATCAGTTTTATGTTTTACATCATCGATAAATGCCTTAAATACTAATGATGTAATATATGAATCATCAAGTGCGTCATGAATTTGAACATTTTCTACATCATAATATGCTTGATATAATTTAAATAAGCCAGGATCATTTTTCAATTCATAATAATTCTTTATTAATTGACATAAATTAACATATCTTAAATTTAAATCTTCCTTATTATTAATTTCAAATGATGAATTTAAAACAATACTATCATTTTTACCATAGATAATTACTGTTGGCTTATATTCATCTATTACATCCTTAAACTCATCGTAAAATTCGCCATATGAAACAGCGTTAAAATTAAATTCAACCTCTTCTAATTTTAAGAAATTTAAGGTTCTTTTATTAACCTTTTTAGAAATTGAAGGAATTATATATTTTCTATATCTTTCAATTTCAGAATAATCTGAATCTAATAATATATAGCCAGCTTGAATTACCTCAGGAATAAAAGCTCCTCTTTTTCCATAATCTGGCATAGTCATTTCTAAATCTAATACCATAATATTTCCGAGTGATGATAAAAAGCTAGAAAGTGACTTATTTAAAATAGTTTTATCATAATAGATAGTCTTATTAATACCTACCGCAAAAAGGCTTGAAATATAAGAAATATTATAGCATAAAACACCTTTTTTAATTTTTGTGTTAGTTTGTTCATAATATAATTCTATGATATTACCAACATATAAATATTTCTTAAAAATATTCATTTGGCTATTATTAAAAATAAAATACTTAACTTGTTTATAGCATTTTATTCCAATAATTTTATTATTAAGATTTACATTATGAATTAAACCTTTTATATACATCTTTTATTTCCTTTTTACTGATATAGATACTCCATCACCAACATTAAATATTGATGTTTTATAATCCTTATTATCTAATAATTCCTGATGAAATATTCTTAATTTTTTAACTAATCCTCTAACAGATCTAGATAAATTATTTATATCATCTTCATCTACTAGTCCATGAAATAGCATATTATCACAAACTACAGCTCCACCAATTCTTAATAGTGGAGTATAAAGATTAAAAAATTTAGTATATTGAGCCTTGGCAGCATCGATAAATATTAAATCAAATTCATTATCCTTAACATCATCAAAAGCTTCTAAAGCATCCTTAAATATAATACGAATTTTATCTTCTTTATTAGCTAAAGCTATATTTTTTTTAGCCTCATTATACATATCTTCATTTCTTTCGATTGTATAAATTTCTGAATCGCATACGCTATTCATTCTTATAGCTGAATAGCCTATAGCTGTACCTATTTCTAATATTTTTTTAGGCTTTAATAAGGCAATAACCTCTTCAAGTAAGGCTAGGCCTCCATCTTGAATAATAGGTACGCTATATTCTTTAGCATATTCCTTTAATTTTAATTCGAATTCACTAAATTCTAAATTATCTATCACAAGAATCACATCCTGAGCAGCCATCACAATTGCCATCGCAATCGTCATCTTCTGAGCTATCTTGATAATCCTCTAATAACTTTCCAAGCATTTCCCATTCATCATCTGTTTCAATCTTTTCAAGTTCACCATTTCCGCCATCTTCAGGATGATAAATTGCAGCTGAAGCTGTATCAGAGCCCTTAATTTGGAAAACAACATAATCCTTATTTGTCTTATCATAGTGATAAGTAAATAAAATTATGCCTTCATAAGTTTTGCCATCATCACCAGTAATAGTAATACTTCTGTCCATATTAATTCACCTTATCAAGATAGTCCTGTAAAATTACTACAGCAGCCATCTCGTCCTTTAATTTTTTTCTTTTATCACGACTCATATTACCACTAATCATAGTCTTATCAACTATGACAGTGGTTAATCTTTCGTCGGTTAATACTACCTTAATAGAAGGTAATAATTCTTCTAATTTTTTCTTAAAATCCTTAGATATATCTGCCCTAATGCCTTCATCACCATTCATATGCTTAGGAAGACCTAAAACTACTACATCTATTTTTTCTTTTATGCATAGCTCCTTAGTATAATTAATTGCATAATCATAATCATCATCTCTAAATCTAATTGTCTCTAAATTAGATGCGATAATGCCTGATGTTGATATAGCAATACCTAAGGTTCTACTGCCTAAATCAAGTCCTAAGTATCTCATTTATTTATATACTTCTTCTAAATGAGCTATAGCCTCTAAAGTCTTAGAAGGATCCTTACCACCAGCTTGAGCTAGATTTGGCTTACCGCCTCCGCCTCCACCAGTTACCTTACAAGCTTCCTTAACAACCTCAACAGCGTTAAACTTTTCGCTTGTAGCACATACGAATGTTACCTTTGATTCATTTGCGTAAGCAAATAAAGCAATATCTAAGCCCTTATTATTTCTTACTGCTGAAGCCATATCCTTAATTAGGTTAGTATCTTCTACATCAGTTGTAGTAAATAATTTATTATTCTTAATTAAAGAATCAAATTTATCTAATGACTTTAAAGCATTTTGGCTCTTCTTAGCCTGATAATCCTTCTCTAAAGTCTTCATAGCTTCTTGAGCCTTAGCAACTTCTTTTCTTAATGCTAGGATATATCTATAGCCTTCAACATCGATATTTCTAACTGTATAATTGAAGAATATTTCGATTTGTTCAGCCTTTGCTTGAGTTACTAAATCATTAGCCTTCTTAATTACTGTATTTAGGTTAGATACTAAATTATTAACGTTTTGAGTTAATACAGCCATAGCGTTAGCTGATGTTGATGCTGTAATTCTAAATATACCAGAACCAATAGATTCAAAGCTATAGATGCAATACTTTTCAATTTGGCTAGTATTATCTACGTGAGTACCAGCACAGAATTCCTTAGATACTTCCATATCAACAACTCTAACCATATCACCATATTTTTCACCGAATAAAGCCATAGCGCCAAGCTTCTTAGCTTCCTCAATTGGTAAAATATGAGTTGTTACAGTATGAGCTTCCTTAATATATTGATTTACTAAATCCTCAACCTTAATTATTTCTTCATCTGTTGGAGTTTGATAATTATTGAAGTCGAATCTTGAATATTCAGGACCAACTTGAGAACCTTGTTGATGAACGTGTTCACCAAATACTTCTTGTAAAGCCTTTTGTAATAGATGGGCAGCAGAGTGATTTCTTCTAGTTAATTCTCTTCTTTGTGCATCTATTTCAGCCCAAACAATTTGACCAACCTCAAATGGATTTGATTCTAAAATATGTAAATGCTGACCATTAGGCATCTTAACAACATCTAAAACCCTAATACCACCAATATTACCAGTATCTGATAATTGACCACCGCTAAATGCGAAGAATGGAGTTTCATCTAAAACTACACCATTACCAAATTTAGCAATAATTCTTGATTTATGAGAATAAGCGTTATAGCCACTAAATGTAGATGGCTCCTTAAACTTTAAATATTCCTCATTTTGACCACTCATAGAATTCTCATCCTTACGAGCAGCTCTCGCTCTATTTTTTTGTTCCTCTAGACACTTATTAAATCCTTCTCTATCAACCTTTAAATTCTTTTCTTGAGCATATTCTTCAGTTAATTCGATTGGGAAGCCATAAGTATCATATAGTAAGAAGGCATCCTCACCTGAGATAACACCCTTAGTATTTTCACAAATTGTAGCAAGTCTTCTTTCACCTGATGTTAAAGTTTGTAAGAACTTTTCTTCTTCAGATGTGATAATTTGCTTAATGATATCCTTCTTTTGATGTAGATATGGATAGAACTTATCCATAATTTCAATTACTACATCAACAAGCTCAGCCATAAATGGCTTATTGATACCAAGTGATTTAGCATGCTTAGAAGCTCTTCTAAGTACTCTTCTTAAAACATAGCCTCTTCCTTCATTTGAAAGTGTAGCACCATCAGCAATAGCGAATGTTACAGTTCTAACATGGTCAGCAATTACCTTAAATGCCATTTGGCCTGTATATTTAACCTTTGCGATTTCTTCAGTCTTCTTAATTATTGGCATGAATAAATCTGTATCATAGTTTGTATCAACACCTTGCATAACACAAGCAAGTCTTTCTAGACCACAGCCAGTATCGATATTTTTTGAAGGTAATTCCTTATAATCTTTTCTTGCAACGCCCTCTTTAGAGTTGAATTGAGAGAATACGATATTCCAAATTTCGATAAATCTATCATTTTCGATATCTTGTTCAATAAGCTCTTTACCACGCTTATCGTATTTTTCTCCTCTATCGTAGAACATTTCAGTATCAGGTCCGCAAGGTCCTTCACCAATTTCCCAGAAGTTTCCTGCAAGAGGAATTAAATGAGTTGGATCAATTCCATTTTTAATCCATAAATCTCTAGCATCAGTATCGTCTACATAATAAGTGATATATAATTTATCCTTTTCAAAGCCAAACCATTTTTCATCGAATAATAATTCAACTGCAAATTCGATAGCTTCCTTCTTAAAATAATCACCAATTGAGAAATTACCTAGCATTTCAAAGAATGTATGATGTCTTGCAGTTTTACCTACATTTTCAATATCGTTAGTTCTTATACATTTTTGAGCATTAGTTATTCTTGGATTTGATGGTACAACAGATCCATCAAAATATTTTTTTAACGGAGTTACTCCAGCATTAGTCCAAAGTAAAGTTGGATCATTTGCAGGAACAAGTGATGCTGATGGTTCAACCTTATGATTTTTTGAAGCAAAAAAATCAAGCCACATTTGTCTAATTTCATATGATTTTAATTTTTTCATAATACACCTCGACACATCATATTTATATCTTATTTATTTTATCAAAAATAACCATTATATTCAAGATGTTATCTATATATAGATAAAAGGCCAAACTCAATTTGTTTGGCCTTCTATATGAAAATATTATTATTTTAAATTTCTTTTGCTCGTAATCTAGCAAACTTAGGAGATTTTTTAGCAACAGCTTCGAAATCTTCAGCACTAATTTCTTCTGCTAAACCTGACTTCATGAAATTACGTAATACACCAACTAGGATAAATGGTCTAATTAATAATGAATGAATCATTGACCATAATACTATAGCTATAACAGCACAAATAAATAACATTAAAGTATTTGGATCCTTTAAGAATTCAGGGAAATCTTCTATATGCTCTCTTACAGCAAATTCACCAATTTCTCTAGCTAATTCATTAAATAAATAAGGGAATTGGTTAGAAATTAGGTAAGAAATACCAAAGAATGCACCACCAACTACAACAAAGCCTAAAATGCTCATTCCAAAAATTCTACCAATATTTCTAATTAATGTTTTACCATGCTTAAAGAATATTACAGCGCCCTCACAAGCTGCTTCTGCAACTCCTTTTTTCTTGTTATACATAACCCAACCAAGACAGCAATCAGCTAAATAGCTAATTAATGTTTGAATAGCTGAATCGATAACAGAACCAACATTTCCACCAGTATTACCACCGATAGCTTGACCTACTCTAGTAATACCTCTACCTATTTGTCTAAATACTCCTTTTATTAAGCCCATAACTACAAAGAAGCCTGTGATTTTAGCAAATCTGCCTCTTACCTCTTCAAAGCCTGCGCTATAGACATTATCAGGTAGCTTTTCATCAGCAACACCAATAGCCATCATAGCTATTTGAGCCGCCTTAATTTTGTTGCAGACAAAGATATTAATTAATATAACAATAACTATTCCTATTACAAGACCAACAACTAGACCTATAAGAGCCTTATCTGTTGCCTTATCCATCATGAAGAATCCAGCTACTGCTGCGCCTACAACTATCGCTAACTCCAATAAACCAACTAAAAAGTTAACGATTGAAAACTTTAACGTCTTCTTATAAACTTCAAAATTTGACATCGACTAAATAGTATTATAACGTTATAATACTTTCTCCTTTCTATTTTTATTATACCAAAAAAGAAAAAAAATCTCAAACTCTGAGATTTTAAGTACAATATTGGTGCCCAGGAAGGGGGTCGAACCCTCACGGTATCACTACCAGTGGATTTTGAGTCCACCGCGGCTGCCATTACGCCACCTGGGCAAATAGAAAGGATTCATCCTTTCTAAAATAAGAATTTTGATTCGTAGTTTTTTAATCTTCCTTCGAAGGTTGTATACATAATAAAGCCATAAATCATTACGAAATAATATGTAACAAATCTCCAAAGTACCATACCACTTACAGCAAGTGTACTGTTACCAGCAGATGCTGCTGCAATTTCTGGTAAAGCACCAAATAGGGCTGTAAATGCTAATTCAGCACCACCTGAAGCACCAGGTGTTGGTACCCAAGCAGTTATTGCTAAGGCAAAAGATGCCATCGCTATTATATAAAATATCTCTTTGAATTGCAAATTAACACCTAAGGCATAAAATACAAAGAAAGGTATTGAATAATATAGCGCAAAACCAATAAATTTAATAGCTGAGCATAAAAGCATTAAAGGAATATTTTTTGATATTTCCTTAAAGGCACCCTGCATATTTGCAATTGATTGATGAATATGAGGAATCTTTTTAGCAAGTATTCTTCTCATCAATTTAAATTTACATAAAAATTTAAACATTACATTTAAAAATTTATTAGCTGTTTTAGTTAAGCCTAAGCCTAAAATAACTATCATTGTTAAGAAGTTTAATAAGAAACCAACAATGATAAGCCATAATAGATCAGGTACTTCTTGTTGTAGCTTAGGGAAATATACACTAATACCAACAATTAATAGTATATTTAATGAAATCTGATAAACTAAGAAATTAACAAGTAAGACACTAGTACCAGTTGATAATCTTACACCTTTTTTTCTGAATCCATATACTTGATATGGTTGGCCTCCAGTTGAAAATGGAGTAATACCATTAAAGAAAAATTCAGAGCCAGATATAAGCATAGAATCAACAACATTTAAGCTTTTCATTCTATGCTTCATCATAATAGTTAATGATAGCTGGAAGCATAAACAATAACCAATTAATAATCCTAAGCATACTAAAATATACAAATAATTACATTGTGTTGTTAATACTTTGTAAATTTCTTTTATATCACCAATTGAACACACTACGATAATTACAACAACTAGGATAGCAAAAACTAAAATTACATTTCTAATTAAGCTTTTTTTATTCATTACATTTCCTCAAGGAAGTGAATACCTAGCAATCTTAATCCTTCATTTAGAACAATTCTAACAGACTTTGCTAAAGCAAAATTAGTATTTCTAACCTTTTCATCCTCAACATTAATCTTTTCAATTGAGTAGAATTTGTTAAAGCTTTGAGCAAGTCCAAGTAAATATTTTGCTACATATGAAGGAGCATATTCAGTTGCTGCCTTTTCAATAACTGATTTGAAGCCAGCAATTTCTTTAGCAAGCTCGAAGTAGTGTGTTTTTGTAAATAATGTTTTATCACAATTATTTAAATCAAATGTTTTATTCTTTAATATAGAAGCGATTCTTACGCCTGTATATTGTAGATATGGACCAGTTTGGCCTTCAAATTTAACAGCTTGTTCGATGTTAAATTCAACATCTAGACCTCTAAAGTTCTTTAAATCAGCAAATACGATAGCTGCGATACCAACATATTTTGCGATATCTTCCTTATTAGCTAAATTAGGGTTCTTTTCATTAACCTGATCGTAAGCTAATTTAATAGCTGTTTGTAATACATCATAAAGCTTAACAACATTACCTTTTCTTGTTGAAGCTTTTTTACCATTAGTTAAATATAGACCAAAATTTACATGCTCAATTTCATTTGAAAAATCATAGCCCATCTTATCAATTAATCTCTTCAATTGATTGAAGTGTAGCTTTTGTTCATTTCCAACAACATATAAAATCTTGTCAAATTTATATTCCTTTTTTCTATAGAAAACAGCTGCTAAATCACGTGTGATATATAAAGATCCACCATCACTTCTTTTAATTAAGGCAGGTGGCATATCATCACCAAGTGGTACAATTTTTGCGCCATCATCAGTAACAAGCAGATTTTTAGCCTCTAATTCTTCTACAACAGCATCCATCTTATCATTATAGAATGCCTCACCATTATATGAATCAAAATCAATTTCAAGTAGATCATAGATTTGTTTAGATTCCTTTAATGATTCTTCTCTAATCCATTTCCATAAATCTAGATATTCTTGATTCTTTAATTCCATTTGTCTAAATGCTTCTCTAGCCTCATCCTCTAAGGCAGGATCCTTTTCAGCTTCAACATGGAACTTAACATATAATGCAGTTAATTCATTAATTGGGTCTTTTAAAATAGCTTCCTTATTGCCCCACTTTTTGTATGCGACAATCATCTTACCAAATTGAGTTCCCCAATCTCCAAGATAGTTAATTGAATATGTGTTATAGCCACATTTTTGTAAAATCAACTTAATTGAATTACCAATCATTGTAGAACGCAAGTGTCCTACAGAGAAGCTTTTAGCAATATTTGGTGAAGAATAGTCAAGTGTTACATTCTTATTCTTTCCAATATTAGATGAGCCATAATTAGAATCATTTAATACACATTCCTTAACTATTTCATAGGCTAGCTTTTCCTTATCAACAAATAAATTGACAAAGGCATTAACGATATTTA
Organism: uncultured Caryophanales bacterium; assembly: GCA_946626535.1. Next base: position 9,492 of record CAMOUK010000006.1, on the reverse strand, counting down.
CCTCCATAACAGGTAAATCCATACCTAAAATGGCTTCCTTCGCCTCATTTGTAATTTCAGGCATAGGTTTTCTTAATGTTTTAACAACACTAAACATTGGGATTGAAATATCACCCATAGCGCTATTTTTAGGTTCCTCTACTATAATAGAAATCTCCGTATTATATTTAGTTTTATAAAAGTTTTCTAAATTTGCTTTAAGAGTGCTTTTTATATTATCTATCATATTACACCTCTATTATAACTTTAAAAGCCGAGACTAAATCCCGGCTTAGTTTTATTATTGTTGTTCTACCTTAGATAGATAGAAAGCCTTTTGAATATACATTGACCAGTTATATCCAGTCTCATCTTTATATGTTTGAGAATTAAATACTAACTTACCCTTATTAAATACAAGTAATGCAGGGTATGTTAATAAATCGAAATCTTCAACATCAGCAGCCTTAGTTGTGTTAAAATCATCTTCTAATGTTTTAGCAACTAGGTTGAATGTTTCAGTATCCTTATCTTCAAATTCTTCTACCCAAAGTGAAGAATAGAAGCATACTTCCTTAATTTCTAAATCTGAACAAATTGAATTGATTGAAGCTAAGTTAGCTGCAATAGTTGAATTTGCTGGATTACCATATAATACATATACATAATCATTAGATTTAACCTTCTTAAATAATTCAGAATGCTCAACCTCTACAAATACATGATCATTAGGTAAATAATTAGCTGATGAAGATGTTGAACTTCCAGAGCTTGATTGACTTGAATTATATGTAGCAATTGAATTGTTGAATTTTGTAGTAGTATTTTGCTTTGCTGAAGGAATTGCCATAATTATTGTAGCAACAAGCATTACAACAAGTACTGCAACTAAGACAATTAATTCAGGTGTTAATTTAAATTTTACTTTATTCTTTCTATTTTTTGATGCCATTTTGTACCTCTTCATTTATAGCAGTTAAATTTTTTTATGTTTTTTATAAAATCTTGCTAAATTATTATATCAAAAATATATTTACAAATCAATAAAAAAAACCATTTTAAAATATATACAAAAAAATTAATTATTTTTGATTATATATGCCTTTTATTGCTTGTTTAAAAAAGTGATTTGATATATAATTTTAATATAGAAAACATATAATAATTTGATAAGAGGTGATGAAAAAATGAAAGTGCTATTATGTGCCAGTGAAGGTGCTCCTTTCGCTAAAACTGGTGGTTTAGCTGACGTAGTTGGCGCTCTACCAAAGCCTTTAAAAGCTCACGGTATAGATGTTAGAGTAATTATGCCATATTATAAAAAAATAAAAGAAAAAAATATTGCATATTACCAAGGCTATGCTTATGTTAAGATGGGAGAAAAAACTGAGTACGTTGGTGTCTTCCATTCTATCTATGAAGGAATTGATTTTTATTTCATAGATTCTGATAGATATTTCGGTAGAGATGGCTTTTATGGTTACGGTGATGATGGAGAAAGATTTGCTTATTTCGACTTTGCTGTACTAGAAGCTTTAAAGGTTGTTAACTTCTTCCCAGATGTAATCCATCTAAATGATTGGCAAACAGGTTTAATACCTTATATTTTAAAGGCTAATTATTGGGCAGATGAAAACTTCAACAAAATTAAAACAATATATTCTATTCATAATATTCAATATCAAGGAAACTTCCCTATGGATTTAAAGAATATATTATATATGCCTTATTCTGTTTCATTAGAATTTAACGGCTGTATAAACTTTATGAAGGCAGCTATAATGGAATCTCATTTCATTACTACTGTATCTCCAACATATAAGGATGAAGTTTTAACTGATTATTATGGATATAATTTAAACAATGTTTTAGGTTTAAGATACTTTGATTTTTATGGTATCCTAAATGGTATCGATACAGAAAAATTTGATCCAGCAACTGATAAAAACATTTATAAGAACTATACAGTTAAAACTTTTGCTGCTGGTAAGAAGGCTAATAAGGAAGGCTTATTAAAGGAATTTGGCTTAGACACTGATGATGTTCCTCTATTTGGCTTAGTATCAAGATTAGTTGACCAAAAGGGTATAGATTTATTAATGCCTATTATGGATGATTTAATTAATTATTCAAATGCTAAATTTATTTTAATGGGGTCAGGCGATAAAATTTATGAAGACTTCTTTAGAAATATGGAAGCTAAATACCCTACAAGATTTAAATCATATATTGGATATTCAGATCAGATAGCTCAAAAGATTTATGCTGGTGCTGATATCTTCTTAATGCCATCTAAATTTGAACCATGTGGATTAGGTCAAATGATAGCTATGAGATATGGTACATTACCATTAGTTAGAGAAACTGGTGGTTTAAAGGATACAGTTATTCCTTATAACCAATATACTTCTTCTGGTACTGGCTTCTCATTTACCAATTTCAATGCACATGATTTAAAGAACGTAATGTTCTTAGCTCTAAACACTTATAACAATAATAAGGATGTTTGGAAAAAGCTAGTTAAACAAGCTATGGAAGCTGATTACAGTTGGGATAAATCAGCCTTAACATACATAGAATTATATAATAAAGTTTTAAATAAGTAATGGAGGAATATAATGGAAACTTTAGCTTTAATTTTAGCAGGTGGTAGAGGATCTAGACTTGATATCCTTTCTGAAAAACGTAGTAAGCCAGCTGTACCATTTGGTGGAAAATATAGAATTATAGACTTCGCACTATCTAACTGTACAAATTCTGGAATTTACCAAATTGGTATTTTGACTCAATACTTACCACTTTCACTTAACGAACACATCGGTGTAGGTAAGCCTTGGGACTTAGATAGACGTGATTCATTCGTTACACTTCTTCAGCCAAATAACTCTTGGTATGAAGGAACTGCAGACGCTATTAGAAAGAATCTTGAATTTGTAAAGCGTTATGCATCTAAATATGTATTAATCCTATCTGGTGACCATATTTACAAGATGGATTATTCAAAATTAATTGAACAACACAAGAAAACAGGAGCTGATTTAACAATTTGTGCTAAAATCGTTCCAATTGATGAAGCATCAAGATTTGGTATTCTAGAAACTGATGATCAATTAAGAATTCAAAAATTCGTTGAAAAACCAAAACAACCTAAATCAAATAAAGCTTCTATGGGTATCTATGTATTTTCTACTGATGCTCTTATTGAAGCAATTGAATCTCATCCAGATATTAAGGATTTAGATTTCGGTATGCATATCATTCCTGAAATGATTAACACAAAGAAGGTTTATGCTTATGAATTCTATGATTATTGGAAGGATGTAGGAACATATGATTCATATGTTGAAGCAAACCTTGAATTATGTCATGATGTAGCTTTAGACCTATATGATCCAAAATGGAAAATTTACACAAGAACTGAAGACCTACCTCCAGTAAAGGTTGGTAAGCAAGCTTCTATTTCTACTTCTTTAATCTCTGATGGTTGTAGAATTGAAGGTAATGTTGAAGAATCAGTACTTTCTCCAGGTGTAGTTGTTGGTAAGGGTTCAAAGATTAAACATTCAATTATTCTAAATGATGTTGTTATCGGTGAAAACTGTATTATTGAAGATACAATAATCGATAAGGAAACAGTTATTGGTGATAATTCAAAGATTGGTTATGGTGATGACTATACTCCAAATAAAGATAATGCAAAGGTATTATCTAGTGGTCTAAATGTTATCGGTAAGAAATTAATTTTACCAAAAGGCTTAGAGGTTGAAAGAAACGTAAGAATCTTCTCTTCTGCTAACCATAAGACAATTGATCAAACTCACTTCAAATCTGGTGAAACATTGAAATAAAAAAAGTAAAATGGACTGTTAATTCAGTCCATTTTCTTATATATTATTCAACTATATTTCTATTTTTTTCCTTAGTAGAAACCTCATTGTAAAAATTAACAATTACTGATGTCATAATAGCTACAACTACTATACCATATATTCCAAGTACTACTGTTAATATTCTTCCAAGAGGTGTTATAGCATATAAATCACCAAAGCCAATAGTTGTTACAACAGCGAAGCAATACCACATCGCATCCCAGAAGGTTGTAATATTTGGCTCAACTAAAGGAAATATATATGAAAATACAATTATAAATGCTATTAAACCAACAAAAACATCAATTGCGTGTGTCTTAACTAAAATATCAACTAATAATCTAATCTTTTCAAATTTTAATGATGGGAATAATACTTTTCTTAGTACATCAAGTAAGAATAATACTACAGTAACAAAACAAATATAATATTTATTTTCCTCTGATATATTTAATAGAATTCCTACACATAAAGCTGCAAGGGTAACACCAAGTAATATATTAGTGATTGCTCCTCTTTTTGTCTTTTCCTTTTCAATAAGTAAGAATTGATTTAGAGCCTCAGCTCCAGCAATTATAGAATTTGATATGTAGAAAAAGATATAATTTTTTATTGCTAAAAAGGCAAACACTGTCGCAGTAGTATATAATAAGCACATTACTGCAATTCTTATAATATCTTTTGCCTTCTTATAAACCATAAATAATATTATATGTGTAACTAATTGAGTTATTATAGAAGCTCCTAAAAGTGAGGCTGTAACATTAGTATCATTGCTCATAATTCCACTAGTTAACAATATAGCTAGTACCATTGTTATAATGGATAAAGCTAAATTTAAGGTAAATAACATACTACCTGTTTGTCTAACTTCACTTTTATCTTTTTTTATTCTAGTTGGTTGAGGCTTAGTCTCTGCTTTTGTTGTTGGAGTTTTTGTTTCACTTTTTACTGTTTGAACTTTAGTTTCATTTTTAGTAGTTTGAGTTTTATTAGCCATTTTCAATTACCTTTTTTTATCTCTTTTCTTTAGAGAAGTTGCAATTTCGTTAATTTTTAATTCTCTTTTTTTCTTATAGCCAGGCTTTACTTTTTTTGGTAAAGGTACATATTTAGCAGCCTGCTTCTTATAATCAGATACAGGCTTTTGTCTTAAGGCTCTTGTGTTTCTTCCTTTATATTCAACAAGCTCCTTATCCTTTAGCTCATAATACTCTGGTTTAATATTTTTCTTAGCTAAATTATCTAAATATTTATCATCTAAATCAGTATAGAATGAATATACTATACCATCATTAAACATTCTACCTGTTCTACCCGCTCTATGAACATAGAATTCAAAATCATAAGGTAATGTATAATTTATAATATGTGATACACCTGCAATATCAATACCACGTGCTGCTAGGTCTGAGCATACCAAATATTGATATTTTAGCTTATTACAATCATTTAAAACCTTTTTTCTTTCTCTTGCTGATAAATCACCATATAGCACACCAACAAAGAATCCATCAGCACTCATCTTAGCTGCTAAATCTACTACCTCTTCTTTTTTATTACAGAAGATCATACAAAAATATGGTGAGAAGGTATTTAATAAATCCTTTAATACATCATATCTTTCCTTATGCTTTAAAGGAATCCAAATATGCTTTATATTTTTATTTTCTTCTTCTACATTAATATATGTTACATTTGGAACATATTTTTTTATGGCCTGTAGGACATAATCTGAAAATGTTGCTGAAAAGAACATAAATTTTGCATCATTTAATACATGAGTAACCTCGTTAAATGTATCAAAATTATCCTGTGAGAAGGTCATATCAGCCTCATCACAGATAAAATATTTTGCCTTATATATCTTTAAGACATTTTCATCGATTGCTAAATCCTTTATTTTACCTAATGTACCAATAACTATTTGAGGCATCTTTTTATCAAGCTTTGCAATCTCTTTATTTCTATCAGTACCAGATGAATAGTTTCTAATAACTATTTCTTTACCACAGAATGATGCGATATGCTGACATACCTTATTTATTTGAAGTGATAGCTCCTTAGTTGGGGCAATTATTAGGGCTTGAACTTCATTTAAATCCTCATCTAAATCATTAAATATAGGAATTAAAAATGAATGGGTCTTACCACTACCTGTCTTACTTCTTGCGATAATATTTTTACCACTAGCTAAATTATCAAACACTTCCTTTTGAATATTACTAAAGTCTTCGAATTTTAAATCCATCAATGCTTTAGCAACATAATCTTTAATTTCATAACCTAAATACTTCATTAAATCACTTCTTTTCTATAATCATTTTAATAAAATTGTCAGTAATTTTTAAATTACCAATTTCTATATTTAAACCTAAATTATTTAATAATTCCTTACTAAATTCATCTCTTACTAATACTAATTTAGGTATTCTAATATCCTTAAATAAATTAATTAATTCAAGGCATATGTGTCTATAATAATCCTCTTTTGTTTTATAATCAAGCAAATTTATAGAGTCAAACTTAATAATTTTATTCTTTATAGTATCTGCAACACTAAAATACAGTGGCAATCTAGTTAAATCTTTATCCTCGAAGCTTTTTAGTCTTACAGGTAGATAATTATTAAAATCTATCTCTATTATATCACTACCAAGCTTTAAGTCATTAAGCTCATTTTTTAAGTCAAATTCATATTTAAAAATTTCCTTTTCAGGATAAAAAGCATCTAAATTACTAGTTTTATATTTTTTTATATTTTCATCATAAAATCTAGTTATTATTTTATTATCCTTAGGCTCTATATTTTTATCCTTAACATGTAAAAGAGCAGGCTTAAAATTATTCATCAAATAGGTTAGATGCTTAGCATCATCTATAGTTATAGGATGTGGCATATAGCCTCTTTTATATTTTCTAAATGCTAAAACAAATTTTTGTTTTAAGCCTAATTCCTCTAATACCTTCTTTTCCTCATCCTCTAAGGCATCCATATCTGTCATAAACATCATATAGCCTTCTTGATAATTTAAGACCTGGACTGAATCAATATTAGCGATTTCTAAATAATTATTAATTTGTCTTTCATTCATGAAAAACATACCCTTTAGCTTACCTGATTTACCTAATATAGATAAATAATATAGCTTTAGCTCATCCTTATCTACATAGCATAATAAATCAGTATCGGCAAGTATTTCATATATGTTATATTCATCTAGCTCATAAGCTATATCATATAGCTCATACCAAATTTTCTTTTCTTCCTTTGTCATCTTTAACACCTTTATTTATAAAATCATTACCGTATTTTTTCTTAAATTCAGTAATTAAGTTATCTACAATAACTCTCTTTTCATCCAAGTCACTTACTGTAAATATATTATATTCCTTCGATAATTCATCTTCCTTAACTAAGTTAAATAAAGTAGCTCCCGCAAGTCTATAAGCTTTTGAAGGATCATAATTTTCTTCTAATAAATCTATCATATTATAATATAGCTCATCAAAATCCTGACTATAATCATCAAGACTTTTTCTTCTTGTTATCGTATTAAAGTCAGTATCTCTAAGTGTTATACAAACACCTTTAGTATAATATTTACCATAAATCATTTCCTTATAGGTTGATTGTAATAAGCCTCTTAGGGCTAAAGCCATCTCATCAAAGGTATATATAGGAGCATCATAGGTAGATGAGTGTCCTATACTTTGTGATTTAGCATATCTATCTGGTATAACTTTATTACTTGAATTACCTAAAATATGGCTATAGCCATAATTATAGGTATTTTCACCAATTAATCTAATGATTTTATCCTTATTAATAGGATTCATAAAATCTCTAATTGTTTTTATATCATTATTTAATAATTTAGCATAGGTCTTTTTACCTATACCAAATATGTCTTCAACGCCTAAATCATAAAGCATCTTTTCAACTTCTCTTTTTCTTATAACTACTATACCTAATGGCTTTTTAATATCAGATGCCATCTTAGCTAAAAATAGAGTTGGAGCAATACCAATTGAACAAGGTAGCTTAAATTCATTAAGTAATCTATATTGAATTTCTTTTGCTAAAACTAAGGGATGCTTCTTTTTTGATATCTCAGTCATATCAGCAAAAACCTCATCGATAGAAGCAACCTCTACTAAGTCAGTATATTCCTTAACTAAGTTGACAAATTTATTATGATAATTTTCATAATTTGAATAGTCAATATGAACAATTTTTAAATCTGGTTTTATCCTTAAAGCTTCTATTTGAGGCATGGCAGAATGAATGCCAAATTTTCTCGCCTCATAGGAAGCTGTAGATAAAACACCTTTATAGGTGTTAGGTCTTCCAATAGCGAAGGCTTTACCCCTTAAAGTAGGGTCAAGGATCGATGCAACTGAACAAAAAAATGCATTCATATCTATGTGAAATATTATTTTAGCGTGATTTTCCATTTGCATCTTCCTTTTTTAAAAATTTTATTGTATAATTACGTTGTTTATTATAACACACATTTTAATGAAGTTGGTGATTTTTATGGCAAAAAGTACGACAAAAGATATTAAAAAAGCTGAAAAAGAAAAAAAATATGTTAATCCTACAACTAAGCCTGCAGGAAAAGTTATAATTTTTACATTAGCTATTTTAATGTGCTTATCCGGATTAATCAGTTTAATCTATCTAATTGTTAAAATGGCAACAGGTGTATAAAAAAATTACTTCAAAGGAAACTTTGAAGTTTTTTTAAGGATAAATTTATGATAAAAATGGTTACTATAGATCTAGATGGTACTTTATTTGATGACCATAAGGTCGTTTCTAAAGAAAATTTAGAAGCTATTAAAAGAGCTAAAGAAAAAGGCTGTTACGTTATAATAGCTACAGGTAGACCCTATGATGGTATTAAGACACTTCTAGATGAATTACAATTAAATACCGAAAATGATTATGTTATTACCTATAATGGTGGAAAAATATTAAATGCTAAAACTAAGGAAGTTATATTTTCTTCTACTGTCGATGGTATATTTGTTAAAGAATTATATAAAGAATCTTTAAAGCAAAACGTCGACATTCACGCCTTTAGAGCAAATGAAGAATTAATTACTCCAAAGCATAATCCTTATACTGATGTTGAGGCAACAATTAATCATATAACAGATAATTTATTTAATTTTGAAGATATTTTAGATTCTGATCTATTTATTAAGGCGATGCTTGTATCATCTGATGAAAACATATCTAGAATTACTCCTATATATAAAGAATATTACGATGGAAAATATCAGGTATTAAGATCCGCAAAAATATTTTTAGAATTTTTAAATAAGGATACTAATAAAGGAAAAGCCTTAGAATATCTTGCAGGATATCTAAATATTAAGCTATCTGAAACTATGGCTATAGGAGATGCAGATAACGATATATCAATGATAAAAACATCTGGTATAGGTGTTGCGATGGCAAATTCCTTTAAGGAAGTTTTAGATGTTGCAGATTTTGTAACTAAATCTAATTTAGAATCTGGTGTAGCATACGCAATAAAAAAATTTGTTTTATAAAAAGATTAAGGGACTAGCAATAGTCCCTTTTAATCTGTATAATCAGTATCAATTATTATATTAAATTTATAATCATCAA
>CAMOUK010000005.1 GCA_946626535.1 uncultured Caryophanales bacterium | reverse complement strand
CAATAATTATTATTCTGTTCTTAACGCAACTACAGGATCTTTTCTAGCGGCAGATCTTGCAGGAATTAATCCTGAAATTGAAGTTAAAAGAATAGAAACTAAAATCATTATTAAGGCTGTTAAAGGTGTAAAGTTAGCGATTGTATTAACAACACCCTTTGAAACAATCTTAATTGCTATATTCGCAACAAGCTGAATAATATAGGTAATTATTACACCAAATACACCAGATACTATGCCAATTATAAATGCTTCTGCGTTAAATAGATGAGAAACATCCTTCTTTCTTCCACCTAGTGATCTTATAACACCTATTTCCTTTACTCTTTCCATAACAGATACATATGTTATTATCGCAATCATAACAGTTGAAACAATTAATGATAATGCTGTAAACGCAACTAGTGCGTAAGTAACTATATCAATCATAGTATTAATTAGATTAATAATAATACCAACTGAATCTGTATATTTAATTTCTTTTCTATCAGCAGGAGCTAGAGTCTTTGTTCCAGTTATTTTTGTGAAATCGTCATTATAGGTATTAAATGTAACCTCAACAGCATCCTTACCTTCAATGGAATTCCAAGCCTTTAAATATTCAACAACTTTATCTTTAATTTCAAAATTAGTTGGATAAATATTTATTTGATTTGGTAAATAAGTACCACCAAATGTTTTAACATATAATTTCTTACTAGAATCTAAGCTCATCATCTTACTCATATCTTCTAAATAAGATTGAACTAATTCCTTATATTCATCCTTAACCATTAATGGTAAATATTTCATTATATCTTCTATTTTAGAAATACTATCGTTATATGTAGTACTTCCAGCCATAAAGAAGCTTGTTAAATTAGAAGTTGAATCTGTTTGACCAATACCAACAGTATATGTGTCACGATCTTCATTTGTTTTATTATCAAATGGATGAATTTCACCTGTTGCTTGGTCAATTGATTCCCAATAGCATTTTAAATCATATGTAAAAGTACTTGTTATAGAGCTGGTTGATTCATTTCCACCATTAGCGTTAATTTTATCTCTAATATATTGATTAATCTCAGAATCAATATTTCTTCTTATCATTTCTCTAGCAGTGCCTTCAGAATATAAGAAGCCAGAAGATAAAGCACCATATGATGTTCCTTCTTTTAATTTCAATACACCAACAACATTTAAATCCATTGTATTAGTTTTATCTGTTGGTGCGACATATGAATATTTAAAAGTACTACCGCTCTTTGTAAATACAGTATCATTAGGATACCAAGTAAATTTCTTACCTAATAATTCTTCATATGTAAATTTTTCTTTAGCATGGAATTCACGATTATCAATTTTAATTGGAACAGTGCCCTCTATATCCTTATTTGATTCATTAATTGAACTATAAATAGTATCAAAGAATTCCTCTTGAGAATAATAGCCAAGCTGAGCTAGTATTAAATCTGTTATCTTTCCTTCAGAATCAAGGACAATCATAATATCTCTTTGATTACCAGTCTTTTCTGTTGGATATGTTCCAGCAACTAAATCATATTGCTCCTTAATATATGAGCTTTTATCGAAATCAACACTTTGAGATAAAGGCTTTGTTAAAGCTGTAATCAAGCTTGAGTAAGTATCAACCTTTGACTCTTCAACATTGGCAGCTGATAAAATATTAGTAATTGTATTAGCGTATGTTTGATTTATTGAATCAATAGATATGTTTTTATCATATTGCTTCTTCAAATTATAATTTGGATCATTAACATCATTAGAAACCTTATAATCGGTATAAACATTATAATCAACACTCATACCATATCTTAAGCTAATAGTATTATAATAATCCTCAGGCATTGAAAGAATATAGCTTACATAATCTGAATCAAATTCATTTTGGAAGGCTAATGATTCTAATGCCTTTTGATTTTGAACTAAGTACTTAACTAATGAATTAACACTAATTGTTCCCTTATCAGTAGCTACCTTAACAGCCCCTATTTGTGTTTGGAATGAAGATGAATTCATTAATGTTTCATAATCAATTCCTGATTTTTGAATCTTTACTGGGTTACCTGATAATAAATCATCTTGAATATTAACAATATAATCCTTAACACCCTGTGATACCGCAAGTACAGCAGATACACCAATAATACCTATTGAACCTGCGATAACAACCATTATACTTCTTCTAATTTTAGAATATAGATTTCTTGCAGAAAGCTTAAATGCTGTCCAGAAGGACATCTTAGCCTTTTCCCTTGAATTCTTATTCTTATTATATTTCTTTACTGCCTTTTCATCAGTTGTATCAATGCTTGCTAGCTCTAATGCGGCCTTTTCTTCCTCAGCCTTGTTGATAGCTTCGATTTCTAAAGCCTCATCCTCTTCAGAGAATGGATTAGAATCAGCCTTTAATTCACCATCAAGTAAATTAACAATTCTTGTAGAATATTGATGAGCTAGCTCTGGGTTATGAGTAACCATAATAACTAACTTCTCAGCTGCTATTTCCTTAATTAATTCCATAATTTGAACTGATGTTTCAGTATCAAGTGCGCCTGTTGGCTCATCAGCTAGTAATATCTCAGGCTCATTAACTAACGCTCTTGCGATAGCGACTCTTTGACATTGTCCACCAGATAATTGATTTGGATGCTTATTATATTGATCCTTTAATCCAACTCTATCTAAGGCCTTTTTAGCTTTTTCAATTCTTTCTTGTTTTGAAACACCTGAAATTGTTAAGGCAAGCTCAACATTACCTAATATAGTTTGATGAGGGATTAAATTATAGCTTTGGAATATAAAACCAATTCTATGATTACGATAAATATCCCAATCTCTATCATTAAATTCTTTAGTACTCTTACCATTAATTACTAAATCACCACTGCTATATTTATCTAAGCCACCAATAATATTTAATAAGGTTGTCTTACCACAGCCTGATGGACCTAGGATAGAAACAAATTCATTTTTTCTAAAACAAAGATTTATTCCCTTTAATGCATGAACCTGCATATCAGAAGATAAAACATAAGTTTTTTTAATATCTTTTAGTTTTAGCATAAAAAATCCCTCCTTATATTTTAATTTAAAAATATTTTACTATTATTTTTTGTGATTAACAAGAAAAAAGTCTCACATTTAAACATTTAAACAAATTTTTAATTAAAATATTGAAATTTTGTGTTATAATAACTTCGAGGTGAATTTTCATGGCAGAATATCATAACCATACAACTAATATAAATGCCCTATTAGATAAATTACCAAATTATGAGGCTGCTGAGGAGATTACTAATATTTTATCTGTATTAGCAGATCCAACTAGACTTAGAATACTATGGTTTTTATGCCATACTACTGAATGTGTAAATGATATTTCTAAGGCAGTAGGTATGAGTGCTCCAGCCATCAGCCATCATTTAAAGATATTAAAACAGGTTAAGGTCATTGAATCAAAAAAGGATGGCAAGGAAATGTTATACACTCTTGCCAACAACAAATATGCTAATTTAATTCATAAAATGATCGATTCAATGTTTGAAATAACAAACCCAGATATGAAGCATGAGGATTAGAATGACGAAATGTCATTCTTTTTTTATAAAAAAATAGGTATGAAGCCATACCTACTTTTCAAAGCCATATCCTAAAGGTAGTAATACAAATCTTGCAGCCTTGAAGAATTGCATACCAAATGGAATACCAACTATTGTTATACACCATAATAAGCCTGTGATTGCATAGCCTAATGCTAGCTCCCAGCCACCTAAGACAGCCCATAAAACATTTATAACAGTCTTAAAGCCTGTAACCTTTTGATCCTTTACGCTCTTACCAAATGGCCAAAGCACAAAGCCAGCTAACTTAAACAATTGTAAACCAACAGGTATACCAATTATTGTAATACAAGCTATAACACCTCCTAGAAATGTTCCAATAGCCCAAAATAGTCCACCAAATATGAACCATAATATGTTTCCTATTGTTTTCATCTTATCCCCCTTTCTTATTTCTAAAAAAAAGCTACTCAAATCGAGTAGCTATTATTTTTTCCGCTTTAGCCAAGATGGAAGTGAAGCCTTCTTTTCACCAGACTCCACTTTCTTTTCTTCTAACTTTTTATTCTTTTCTTGTTCCTTTTGAAGCTTCTTTAATTCCTTCTTTGAAGGTTGGAAAATTTCAATAGTCTTTCCACTATTGTTAGTAGTTCCATCATCACCATATAAGTCTTCATCATCGTTATCATCAGCTAATTCTTCTAATCCATCATATGTGATATTTGATTCACTCATGTTCTTATAGATAGATTCAGCTAAAGATTCATAACCATTATTTTGAGCTTTAAGTTCATATCCTGTTGCGATAACAGTAATAACCATTTCATCACCAAGCTCATTATTGATAGTTGTACCATAGATGATACTTAAATCCTTACCGCAGTTATTCTTGATTTCACCGATAGCAACATCAACCTCTCTTAAGCTTAAATCTTGAGTTGCTGTAATATTGATAATGGCATTTGTAGCACCATTGATAGTAACCTCTAGCAATTGAGAGTGAATGGCATTTCTTGCAGCCTTAACTGCTCTATTTTCACCACTTGCAACACCGATACCCATTAAAGCTGTACCTGAGTTTGCCATAACAGCCTTAACATCGGCAAAGTCGATATTAATTAATCCTGATACTGCGATTGTTTCAGAGATACTTTGTACACCTTTTCTTAAGACATTATCAGTCTCTCTAAATGCGTCTAAAAGTGGAGTTGAATTACCAACAACCTGTAATAATCTTTGGTTTGGAATAACGATTAATGAGTCAACATATTGTCTTAATTCCTCTAAGCCTAATACAGCGTTATTCATTCTCTTTGGTCCTTCAAATAAGAAAGGCTTTGATACGATACCTACAGTTAAGCAGCCATGCTCACGAGCGATTCTTGCGATAACAGGGGCAGCACCAGTACCAGTTCCTCCTCCCATACCGCATGTTACGAATACCATTTCAGTATCGCCGATAATTTCATGAATATCATCTTCACTTTCGATAGCTGCAGCTCTACCAACCTCTGGATTTTGACCTGCACCTAAACCGTGTGTTTTAGTCTTACCAATTAATAATCTATTTCTACATTTAGAGGCTTTTAAATCTTGAGCGTCTGTATTAACAACGATAAATTCAACGCCCTTTACAGAGTTTTCAATCATGTGGTCAATTGCATTACCACCGGCACCACCAACACCTATAACTTTTATTCTTGTTCTTTTATTATCAAGTGTGTCTAATTCGTCGAAAATCATTAGCTCTTCCTCCTTTAAAATTTCGTAATCACTAGTATTAAATATTTTAACCTAATAAGCCAACTTTTTCAATAATATAAAAATATTATTTTTATCTTTTGAAATATTCTAAAGCATTTAAAAAGACCCTTTTTATAGGGTCTATTCTTCATCTTCCTCATCATGCTTTGCTATTTCTTCTTCAGTAGCATCCATAATTTCTACCTTGACATCTGCAATTCTTCTATTTTCAACCTTGTGAATTGTAAATATTAATGTTTTAGCATAATCAGAATAAGATTCATCATCTTCATTGTGCTTAGTATATATTGCTACATACTTAAATGAGAAGCCTACCTCTGGAAGTGATTCACATTTTGCAAATAACCAACCAGATAATTTAGATGGAATATCTTCTGGAACATCACCGATTCCTAATTCTTCAAATAAGTCCTCAACGAAATATTCACCAGAAACTATATATGTTCCATCCTCTTGTTTTTCACATATTAAATCATTATCCCCTGGAACGTCGTGCTCATCGTAGATTTCTCCGACTAATTCCTCTAAAGCATCCTCCATTGTAACAAGGCCTAATACCTCACCATATTCACCTGATACAATAGCCATATGTGTCTTTGCTTGTTGTAATTCTTTAATTAACGCATCAACCTTCATAGTTGAAGCAACATATTTAACTGGTCTAATTAATCTTTTCCAGCTTAGCTTTGGATTTTTAACTAAGGCAGGGAAGAAGTCTCTTTCATATAAAATACCAACAATATGATCCTTATCAGTTTTATATACTGGTATTCTAGAGAATGAATTATCGAGTAAAACATCTTTTACCTCATCAAGCTTTGCTGAATAATTAATGCATTCCATCTTAATACGAGGAATCATAATATCTTCAACTGATCTATCGTTAAGCTCTAATACATTTTGTATTAGCTCAGCCTCATCATTTTCGATATTTCCTTCTTCCTCCATTGTATTTAGCATAATACCTAATTCATTTTCGTCATATGATTCAGCCTGTTCCTTCTTAGCAATAAGTCTTTGAATACCATTGAAGAATAATACAAGTGGATAAAGTATATACATAAATACAATTATGATAATTGAAACCTTATAAGAAATCTCTTCTGGATAATTTTTAGCAACAATCTTTGGAATAATTTCACCAAAGATTAATAAAACTATAGTAATTACCGCAGTAGTTACTAAAGAAACATATTCTTCTGCGATAGCTAAATCTGTAAAGAATTTAACCGCAATTGCAGAAAGTGCAACATTAACTAGGTTATTTCCTATAAGCAAGGTAGTTAATGCCTTATTGTAGTTATTAAGTAAGAATAATGTTTTCTTAGAACCGCTTTTTCTTTCTTCAATTGCTGCTTGAACCTTTACCTTTTCAGAACAGCTAACGGCAGTTTCACTCATAGAAAAAAACCGCGAAAAAATCACTAAACAAAGCATTACAACAAAAATTACAACATCAAATTTGGCGACAGACGCCAAGATAATCGATTGTGTGTCCAAGTCCTATCAGCTCCTATTTTATGCTCTACTAGAATATTTTCCAGTATCTGTACTTACAATAATATCATCACCTAATTCAACAAACATTGGAACCTTAACAAGTAAGCCAGTTTCAACAATTGCATCCTTAAGTGCGTTAGTTTTCGTATCACCCTTAACTGCTGGTTCACATTCAGTAACCTTTAATGTAACCTTATCAGGTAGGATAACACCTAAAATCTCATCACCGTATTTTTCAATATTAACGTTCTCATTTTCCTTTAAGAACTTTCTTTCATATTCAACAAGTGCATGAGGAATTTCAATTTGCTCATATGTTTCATTATCCATGAAGCATAATGCATCACCAGTATCATAAAGATATTGCATTTGAATCTTATCGATCATAGCCTTTTCAACCTTTTCAGCAGAGTTGAATGTAATATCTACGATAGCACCACTTCTTAAATCTCTTAATTTAGTTCTAACAAATGCGCCACCCTTACCAGGTTTAACATGCATAAACTCTAAAATTTTATAAATTTTTCCATCATAAAGAATAGTCATACCATTCTTAAAATCATTACTTGATACCATAAAAATCTCCTTATATATCAAAATTTAATCAAAATTATAGCATATTACAAATTATTTTTCAAATAATCGAGTGCTTTAATATAGCTTTTATCCTTATCCTTAGAAAAACAAATATCACAAACATCTCTAACGAAATTTACTTTTCTAAAATCATCCCTATTATCAACATCTGATAAATGAACCTCTACCTTAATACCTGTAAATATCTCTAACGCATCTCTAATGGCAACTGAAGTATGGGTATAGGCTGCAGGATTAATGATAATTCCATCGAAGCCTCTTTCAGTTGCTTCCTGAATTTTAGTGACAATATTACCTTCAGAATTTGATTGATAAAATTCTATAGTAAAATAGCCATCATTTTCTTTTATTATTTCTTGATTAATTTCTTCTAATGTTAAAGTACCATAATGCTCCTTTGGTCTTTTACCTAGCATATTTAAATTAGGTCCATTAATGATTAATACCTTTTGCATATAATACCTCCATAATATCATTAATCCGTTTTTCTAAATTCTCATTATTAATTTTATAATCACTAAAATAATCATATAAATCTTTTCTTTGATTATATAATTCCTCTACGCTATATTTTTTTAATAAAGGTCTATCAATATCAGATTTTGATAGTCTTTTTTCTAATTCATTAACTGGCACATCTAAATATAAACAAATACCATTCATTAGCTTTTTGTTATTTTTGTTTTTAATGACTCCACCACCAGTGGCAATAATAACATTATCCATATTATTAAAATCATTTAAAACATTTCTTTCTAAATCTCTAAAATGTTCTTCTCCATATGAATCAAATATTTCATCAATAAACATTCCTGCTTGCTTTTCAATATACAAATCCATATCGATAAAATCATAATTAATTTTTTTAGCTAATTCCTTTCCTAGGCTTGATTTACCAGACCCAGGCATACCAATTAAATATATTCTCATTTTAGCCACCTATCAATATCATTTACAATTTCATCATATGAGTCTTTAGATGCATCATAAAAATGACTATTAAGCTGATTTCTAAACCAAGTTTCTTGGCGTTTTGCTAAATGTCTTGTGTTTTTCTTAATGTCTTCTATTGCACTTTCAAGTGTAATTTCACCATTAAAATAGCTAATTAATTCAGAATAGCCAATTGCGTGTGGATAAATACCATCATCATATAATGCTTTAACCTCATCAATTAAACCATCATTAATCATTATATCTACTCTCTTATCAATTCTTTCATATAAAATTTCTCTAGGCATTGATAAATAAACAATAAAATAATCATAAAGTGGTTTATTCTTATTGTTAAATTCATTAATTGATTGATTAGTATCATCTAATATTTCTAAGGCTCTTAATACTCTTTTTCTATTATTTGGATGGATTCTTTCTTCACTTATTGAAGGATCCTTCTTTTTTAATAATTCATATAATTCTTCATTACTTAAATTATCAAATTGCTTATTAAAATCAAAATCTCTTTTTCTAGCTTTAAATTCATAATCGAATAAGACTGATTGAACATAAAGACCTGTACCACCACAAATAATTGATAATTCGTTATTATCTATTATTTTTCTTGCTTCCTTTTGAAATGTTGCTACATCAAATTGCTCTGTTGGCTCTAAATAATCAATTAAATGGTGCTTAACACCATCCATTT
Source organism: uncultured Caryophanales bacterium (assembly GCA_946626535.1). The sequence goes on along the minus strand of CAMOUK010000005.1, from coordinate 49,020 downwards.
CTTCTTTTGTTGGCTTGGCAGAGCCTATATCTAGTCTTTTATAAACAGCAACCGAATCGCCTGAAATAATGTCAGTTTTATATCTTTTAGCTAAATTGATGGCAAGCTTAGTTTTACCTACTGCAGTAGGTCCAACAACAACTATAACCTTCTTCATTTTTGAATCCTCTCAAATTTCTTTTCTAAATCATCCTTAGAAAATTTAATTATAGTTGGTCTTCCATGTGGACATGTATATGGATTATCACATTTATTTAATCCATCTATTAAGGCATTTACCTCATTTAAATTAATTCTATGATTTGCCTTAATTGATGCCTTACAGCTAATCATCTTACAGATAGGATCTCTAAATGACATAATATCAATTTTTCTATTTTCAATCATTAAAGCTAAAATATCATAAATAATACTTTCTAGCTCATCAAATTTTGCCCATAGAGGAACTTCTCTTAAGGCAAAATCAGTCTCACCAATTCTATCTAAGCTAAAGCCTATTTGTTCAAATTGATTAATGTTTTCAGCTACATAAATAGCCTCAGATAAAGAAAATGTTATAACAATTGGAACAAGTAGCATTGTCTTTGGCTGATAAGGCTTTGATAATTCCTTATAGAATTTTTCATAATTAATTCTTTCAGCTGCAGCATGCTGATCCATTAGATACATTCCATCTGAATTTTGGAATATTAGATATGTTCCAAAAACAGCTCCAACATATTCCATATATGGAATCTTTTTATTAACTATTTCTTCTTTCTTTTCTTCAACAATTACTTTTGGTTCTTCTTTTAATTCAAAAGAATCATTTACTATTTTAGTAATAGCCTCTTCTTCCTTCTTTGAATTGTAAACAAAGACTGGCTCTTCTACATATTTTGGAATACTTTCTAAAATACTAGGCTTAACATAAGCTTGTTCCTTATTTAATGTTCTAGTTGGAATATGAGTGGCTTCCTTTAAGCATTCATTAATTTCTTTTGTTAATGAATGGCTTATTTCTTCCTCATTAGATAATTTAACCTCTGTCTTTCTTGGATGAATATTTACATCAACAAGTGTTGGGTCTAAATCAATATAAACAATACATATTGGATATTTATTAATTGGTAGGTATGTTGAAAAACCATCACAAATCGCATTTGTGACGTTATAGTTTTTAACATATCTACCATTAATCATTAAGCTTATTTCTAACTTATTAGAACGATATATTTGAGGCTTAATAACTACTAACTTAGCATTATAGCCATCTCTTACAAAATCTCTAGTTATAACATTTTTAGCAGCATCAAGGCCATATACCTCACCAATTAAATTTTGGTAATTATTTGAGCCCGATGTTGAAAATATTTTTTTATTATCAGAAATAACATTAAATCTAATATCAATGTGAGCAAGTGCTAATCTATTGATATAAAACATAATAGATGACAATTCTGTCTTTTCTGATTTTAAATACTTTAATCTTGCAGGAGTATTATAAAATAAATTTTTAACCTCTACAGTTGTTCCCTTATTAGAATTAATAACACCACTAGCTTTTAAGCTTCCTGCCTCATATGTAGCAAAAAAGCCCTCAATTCCATTTGTTGATGAGGTAATAGTCATCTTTGAAACTGAGGCGATAGAGGCTATAGCCTCACCTCTAAAACCTAAGGTGTTAATTCTTGATAAATCAAATTCATTTTTAATTTTAGATGTGGCATGTGGCATAAAAGACATTAAAACATCATCCTTATCCATACCAGAACCATCATCTATAACCTTCATTAAGTCTATTCCGCCATTTTGTAGATAAATATCTATCTTCTTAGCGCCAGCATCAATTGAGTTTTCAACTAATTCCTTTATTACACTTGAAGGTCTTTCAACAACCTCACCAGCAGCGATCATATTAGCTAGATGAGGAGACATCTTAATAATTTGACTCATATTATTTAATCTCCTTTAGCTCATATAATAAATTTAGTGCGTCCATCGGTGTTATTCTATTAATATCTATTTCATCTATTCTATTTTTAATTTTGATTGCTGCCATCTCTTCTTTATTTTCTTCTTTTTCATCGAAGGCATCAAAATTAAATAAATCTACTCTTATTTCATTATTAGCTTTATTATTTTCTTCTAATGTTTCTAATACTTCCTTACTTCTTTTAATAATTGATTTTGGAAGACCAGCTAGATTAGCAACATTAATACCATATGACTTATCACAGGCTCCATCAATAACCTTATGTAAGAATGATACTGAACCATTTTCTTCCTTAGCTTCTACGTGAACATTTTTTAATCTCTTTAATGTTTTATCTAAGGATGTTAATTCATGATAATGTGTTGAAAATAATGTGATACAGCCAATCTTTTCATGGCAATATTCAAGGATTGAATGAGCTAATGCCATACCATCAAATGTAGCAGTACCTCTACCAATTTCATCGAATAAGACAAGTGAATCTTTAGTTGCATTACAAAGTGCATAATTAGCCTCAACCATTTCAACCATGAATGTAGATTGACCTGAATTTAAGTCATCAGATGCGCCAATACGAGTATAGATTGCATCAAAAATCATTAAATCAGCTGTCTTAGCTGGAACAAATGAACCCATTTGAGCCATTATAGCAATTACAGCAATCATCTTCATATAAGTTGATTTACCACTCATATTAGGACCGGTTATAAGCATCATGTTATATTTATTAATTACACAATCGTTAACGATGTAAGCTGATTGAGCAAGCTTTTCTAATACTGGATGTCTTCCATCAACAATATTAATTTGTCTATTATTATTAAATGTAGGTCTTACATAATTATTTTCGATAGCAACATCAGAAAGTGAAATGAAACAATCAAGCATTGAGATTTCATCAGCTAAAGCTTGTAAGCTTCTAACATGCTTCTTACATTCATCTCTTAACTCTACAAATAATTCATATTCTAAATTTTCAATCTTTTCCTTAGCATTTAAAACAATTTGTTCATAATGCTTAAGCTCTTCAGAAATAAATCTTTCAGAATTAACTAAAGTAGCTCTTCTTTGATAGCCACAGTCCTCACTTAATTGAGATAAAGCACCCTTAGATATTTCAATATAATAGCCAGTAATTCTATTATATCCAACCTTTAAGGTCTTAATACCTGTTAATTCTCTTTGATTCTTTTCATAATCTAAGATCCAATCCTTAGAGCCATTAGATATTTTTCTAATTTCATCAAGCTCACTATTATAGCCATCTAAAATCATTCCACCCTCTTTTACTGTAAAAGGAGGATCAGCTACTAATGATTTTTCTAATAGCTCACAAAGCTCTTCATGAGCATCAATTCTTTTTGATGCTTCTAAGGCGATATCTAATTCTAGTTTAGATACTAATTCCTTAATAAAAGGAATACCCTTTAAGCTTCTTCTAAGCCATACTAAATCCTTTGCATTAGCTGTACCAGCTGAAATTCTAGCTATAATACGCTCTAGGTCATAAACATCCTTAAAATATGTTTTTAATTCCTCTTTAACAACATAATTATTGTTTAAAGCTTCTACAAAATCTAGACGATAATTAATAATATCTAAATCCATTAAAGGCTTATCAAGCCATTTACGCATTAGACGTCTACCCATTGCGGTATTACATTTATCTAATACCCATAATACTGAACCAACTCTATTATTTAATCTTAAGGTTTCATTTAATTCTAGATTCTTCTTAGTAAAGGCATCTAAATGTAGATAGTTTTCACTAATATAAGACTTAAAAGGCTTAAAATATGATGGCTCTATCTTTTGTGTCTCAATAAAATAATTTAATAAAATACCAACAACATCATAATATTTTTCATCGATATCCTTAACAATATGAATTAAATCTTCATTGATAGTTGAATTATTTTCATATGATAATGTTAAGGAATTTTGCGAAATAAAATTAACTAAATTCTTATTATTAAATGAATCATTAACAATAATTTCTCTAATATGAAGTGATAATATTTCACTTGATAAATTAGAAAAATTCTTAAAGCTTGTAATATAGCCCTCACCTGTTGTTACATCGCTATAGCATAAAATATATTCGTGACCAACATATGATATTGCGCCGATAAAATTATTTTCATTATCCTTTAGGCCTGATGAAATAGTACCTGGAGTAATAATTTTAACTACTCCTCTTTTTACTATTCCAACTGCATCCTTTGGATCTTCAATTTGTTCAACAACAGCTATCTTATAGCCTCTTGATACCATCTTTTCAATATAGCTTGAGGCAGCATGAAAAGGAATACCACACATTGGTACTCTATCTTCAGCTCCAGCATCCTTACCAGTTAAAGCAAGCTCAAGCTCCTTAGATGCAATATATGCATCTTCAAAAAACATTTCATAAAAGTCTCCCAATCTAAAAAAGACTATAAAGTCCTTATAGTCGTTTTTTATTTCTAAATATTGTTCCATCATGGGAGTATATTTTTGATTCTTCATAATAACCTCTAACAAAACAACAATTAATGTGGTAAATAAGCGATAACTAAGACAATTACAGCTGCAGCAACAAGTAATAAGCCAATAACTGAAGCAATTAGCTTAACTGGCGCCTTTAATGTCTTATATAGCGTTTCATCACCATATAGGTCACTTTCTTCTACATTACCAAAAGATAGCGCTAGCTTTTCTTTCTTTTGCGCATCTGCAATCTTTTTCTTTAATTCTTGTTGTTCATCTATTTCTTCATTCTTTTCATTTTCAGCTTCTACGGCAGGAGCAGCTTCTATAGCCTCTTCAGCTTGAGGCTCTTCAACAGTCTCTTCTTGAGGAGCTTCTTCTACATTTTCAGCTTCTTCATCTTCTATAATTTCAGCAACATCCTCAGGGTCAACAGGATTTCCATCCTCATCGACATACATAACCTCTTCATGGTCTTCAGCAGTTGCTTCTGCAAGTTCTTCAACTACTTCCTCTTGAGGTTCATCTATAGTTTCTTCTTCAGCAGTTTCTTCTTCAGCAGTTGCTTCTTCAACTACTTCCTCTTGAACAGGTTCTTCTTGAGCAGGCTCTTCTTCAACTGGAGCAGCTACAACTGGAGCTTCTTCAGTTTCTTCAGCCTTAGCTTCTTCGGCTTCAGCTTGAGGAGTTTTCTCTTCCTTGCCAGCCCAAATAATAATTTGTTTAATTGGGTCAGTAACCTCATTTTTAAAGCCCTTATAAGGAGATAAATCAACCTTAAATTCTAATGGCTCAAATTCACTTGGAACAACTAAATTAGTAACCTCTGTAGTAGGAATTTCTGCGTGCTCTAAAATGAAAAAGAAATATTTAATTAAATTATCTTTATTCATGCTAGAAGCAAGTGGAATATTTCTTTTTGTACAGAATAAATTTAAATCGCTAACAGTAGCCTTATCAATTTCAGCTTCTAAATCTAAAGTATAGGCATCGCTAATTTTTAAATAATCCTTAACAACTTCAACTAATTCGTCCTTAGAATATTTTTGTTTAAGCTCAATTCCATATTTTTCAGCTAAATTGATGATATCAGCAATTACAGCGCTCTTATTGAAGCCTTCAACAAGCTTATCTATATCTTGACCATCGAAGGTATTAACCATTTCATATGAAGCACTTGTTACATATTGGAAATAGTAATCAACCTTTTCGATAGGTGTTTTTGTAACATTACTTAAATATGTAATTTCGCCATCGGTAAGCTTTAGACTCTCGTAGTTATATAAAATTAAAGTAAATAAATTTATTCTATATTGTCTATAAGCTTCCTTTGTAGGGCATAATGAAACAAATAGATTATATAGCTCTACTTCTGAAAATTTATCATATGATTGTAATCTTATAGCTTGATCCTTATCAACCTCAGAGGCAGTCAAAGTTTTTAATCTTTCATTTAAAACATTATATAATGCCAAGCAATTTAGCGTTCTTGGTAGTCCAATGGCACGGTTTGAAAAAAAGTCGTAAAATTGTTTACCACTAAGACTAGCAAATTTTCTCGCAAGGGTAGATATCTTTTCTTCCTTACCGTATACGACTAAAGCTTGCTTCTTCTCATTATATTCCAAACTAAAACCCTCTTTCTGGTTTATAATCAACACTTCATTATTTTTTATTATATAATAAAAACACAATTAAAAAAACAAAAAATTAAAAATTATCGAAAACTATGATATAATTTAATAAGTATTTAAAAAGGAGCTTTTTATATGAAAGTTTTAGCTATAATTTTTGAAGGATTTGAAGAAGAGGAAGCAATGGCACCATTTGCCCTATTAAGAAGAGCTGGAATCACTTTAGATATCGCATCTTCAAATACTACTGTAAGAGGTAGCCATAATTTATATTTAACAAATTTAAAGCTAATTGATGAGGTTAATTATAAAGATTATGATATGCTTCTACTTCCTGGTGGAGCACATTATAAGCTTTTAATTCAATCAAAATTTGTCTTAGATGCTATCACATATTTTATGGAAAATAATAAGCTTATATCAGCAATATGCGCATCACCTACTATCTTAGGTAAAATGGGCTATTTAAAAAATAGAAAATATACATGCTTCACTTCTATGAATGAAGATTTTGGTGGAACATATATCGATAAAAAGGTAGTTGTTGATGGAAATTTAATTACAGCTAGAAGTGTAGCTTCTGCAATTGTTTTTGCTTATGCGATAATTGAAAAACTTTTAGGAAAAGATGCTTTAAATAAAATTAAAGAACAAATTTATGAAAAAGAAGACTAGAAATAAATTATCAGTAAAATTCATCGAATTTTATCAAAATGGAATATCTCCCTTAGGCCCACCTAGATGTAGGTATTTTCCTACATGTAGTAATTATGCTAAGGAATGTTTCCAAAAATTTAATTTTTTTAAAGCTGGCTTTTTAACATTAAAAAGACTTTTAAGATGCAATAAATTATTTAAAGGTGGATATGATCCAGTACCTTTAACAAAACAAGAAAAATTACAATACGAAAAAGAATTAAAAGAAATGGAAGAAAAAAATATATGAATATAGCATTTGGATTTGATATATTTTATCCAGAAAAAAATGGAATTATTACAACGACAATTGAGCTTGCAAGAAACCTAGTTGCCTCTGGTCACAAAGTTTACTTCTTCGTTCCAGATAACGGAGTAATAGATGGTGATGAGATTGAATATGGCATCAAGGTTGTTAAAATCAAAGGAAAGGATTCAAGACTATATGCTGGAATGAAGCATTTTAAAAAGGATATGAACCTTTTCACAACAAAATTAAAAGAAAATAGTATCGATATCGTTCACACTCTATCTCCTGGTGATATGGGTGTAGCCATATCAAAAGCCGCAAACATTTTAAATATACCTACAATATCTACTCACCATACCATGGTTGATAATAAAGATTATATAAGATATGCTTTAAAGCTTAGAGGCTTATCTTGGTTTGCATCACTTTTCGCATTCCCACTTATTTTCAATAGACTTTATAATAAGACATGGACTATTACAGCTCCATCATTAACAACTGTTAAAGGCATTAAAAAGCATCTTAAAAAAAGAGATGTTAGATATATATCTAATGGTATAAATCTTGATTTGTTTACAAATAATACAAATGAAGATATTGTAGATAAAAACTTTGTTAATGACAAAACTATAATTTGTGTTGGTAGAGTAGGTTTTGAAAAAGGCATCGATACGCTAGTAAAAGGGTTTAATTTAGCCTTAAAAAAGGATAAGGATTTAAGATTAATAATAGTTGGTAATGGTCCTTATATGAATGGCTTAAAAAAGCTTGTTAAGAAATTAAATATTGAACAAAATATTTTAATTACAGGCTCTATTAGTAACGTATTATTACTAAAATCCAATCTATATGATAAGGCCTATTTATTTGCTACTGCTTCTTTATCTGAAAATCAATCAATGTCTATAATTGAGGCATTATGCTCTGGCTTACCAGTTTTATGTGCTAATCAAGGTAATCAAACAGATTTAGTTAACAGTGAAAATGGTTGGATTTTTAAGCCAAATGATATAAAGGATTTAGCTAAGGTTTTACTTGAGGCTATAAATGATAAAAAAGCAAGAGCTGAAAAATCAAAATATAAAGAAAAAGCCTTAGATATGTATTGTGGCGCTACAGTAACCAAGGAATTTGTTAAGCTATATGAGGAATTAATTAAATATAATAAACAGGGTATGACCTTAAAATCATACAAAAAATACTTTAAACAGAAATAAGAGGCGATTCTATTCGCCTCTTATTCTTTATTTTCTAATTTTTGTTTCTTCTTATTCTTAATTAAATAAATCTCCAATTTATCTTATCTTTTTCTTTGGTAAAATTACAATTACTAATGTAAATACTACAATGGCACCATAAGTAAATATTGTTTGGCCATCGCCCAATTGTATACCTATTACAAAAAGAACTAAAGCTAATAAAGCCAACATTATACCAAAGGCTTTCATAATAATATTTAATTTATTCTTTCCAATATATGATAATAATCCAGATAATCCTAATAGGAATGTCAAAACATCAGCTAAAAAGCCAATTGTAATAATCCAATTCAATCCAACCGTACCACACAAAATTATTTCAGTAATAGAATCAGATGTACCTAAAGCCATCAAAAATACTGATGAGGAAAGCCATAATACTCTGCAAACCTTAGAGGATTTAGAATCATATTGCCACTTATCAATTATTTCTTCTTTTGTTTGAGTATGATAATTTTTATCATCACCTATTTTTATAACATTGATCTTTTTTAATAAACCAATTCCATAAATCAATAAATCTGAAGGTGATAAAAATAATACAGTGACTGCCTCCCAAATAAATACCCAAGCAATAATATCTATTACCTCTTCAAATATTGATTTACCATAGTCTGAAACTAAATTTAGCTTTCCTGTATTAATCTTAATGATTAAAATTATAATTCCAAAGAAAACAAGTAAAGAAGCTATTAACCATTTCTTCTTTCCTTCTCTAAATATTTGGAAGCTATTAAGTTCCAAATAATCATTTAAGCTTTCAGAAATATCCTTTGGATCATATCCCTCTAAATCATCAAATAAAATATCAACATTAGCTTTATAGCCTGTTGGAAGCATATTTAAATACTCAGAAATAGTATCTAAAACCTCTCTTTTAAAAAGAGGTTTTTTTGTTGATGATATTTCCTCATCTAAGGCATCACTTGCCTTAGCATATTTAAATTGCATCTCAATTATTTTATTTTCTCTATCGACATTAAAGTATTTTTCTAATAGATCAAGCTGATGAGAAAATCTAACATCAGTCTTCTTTTCATTTTTCATATTATTCAAACCTCTTCTTGATGGCAGAAGCTGTATGATCCATATCTGGATACATAGAAGCTGAATTAATATTTAGCATATCTAATTGATTTATAATTTTTTCCTTATTAACAATGAATATTCTTTCCTTTGCTACTGTCTTTAAAGGCATATATTCACCAGTATTATAATTACATAGACCAAATAATATGAAATTACCACTTTGAGCTATAATTCTTTCATTCATCATTCCAACCTTAACATGTCTAGGCTTCAATAATACCTTTGGATTAAAGAATGATTCATCAAAATATGGAAGCTCATTATGTACTTCAGCAACAAATCTTTTATAAGCTATAGATTCCTGATAGATTTTTGGATCATTTTTTTCCTGAGCCTCTATAATCTTTTCATATAATTCCTGTTTATATTTAGTCTCTAAAACAGCTAAGCTAGAAAGTAAAACAACTGCGTTACTTCCTACATATTTAACATGCTTCTTTTCTTCATTCATTAAAACTACTTCGCCTATTGCTGGACCCTTATTTTTAAAGCCTATAGGTCTATCTACAGCCATAAATAAGGCAACAAGAGGATTAGATGTAGTATCTAATAATCTTGTAGGCATATTATAATGCTGCATATTTGTTAAGATATCTATATATCTTTTATTTGCTAGCTGTGAATAAAATTTTGTTTTAAATTCTAGATACATTAAATCTTCATTATTATAATATTTTGCCCTACGGTATAGTGATGGAATTAGCTGATATTTATAGTAATAATGACCTCTATAGAAATGATCTAAATTAGAATATTTTTTATCCAAATTTTCAATAACACTAATATAATCACATACACTTGAACAAATATAATCTCCAGTAGGAAGAATCTTAATTTCAGCTAATATGTTTAATACAAAATTAGAATCAAAATCTTCGTCTAATTCTTCTAGCTTCTTATATTCAACATCGATTAGCTTCTTATCCTTCTTTCCAATTACATAAACGTATTTTTCTTGATAATTAATTTTATAGAAATTATAATTATCGCCATCTTTTAGAGTAATTGCCCCGTCATTTATTTCAATATCAGTATCACCTGAAAAATCTAATGAATAAAAATCTGGTTTAGTTATAAAATAAATACCTAGATTTTCATCATAAATAAATGATCCGTCAATTACCATGCCTTTGATATTTAACTTATAATCCATATTTATTTATCTCCTTTAGATTATTTTACCACAAAATTAAAAGAGAGAAAATGTTTCTCTCTTTAATCTTCTTTGGCATTAATTGTAAAATCGCCTTGTACTTCTTCTTTTCCAAATCCGTTATTAATACCTACAGTAATGAATCCACGCTTTTTTCCTTCTTCAAGATACTTATTAACATCCTCAAATAAAACAACTTCATTTGGAGATGCGTTCTTTAGTACCTTTTGGAAAATGTAATCATAATAATATGGCTTTGTCTTGTCACCTTCAACAATGTATGTATTGTATTCAGTGAATTTTCCAAGTAAATTCCAAGCCTTTAATTGCTTATGAATTAAGTTTCTATTCTGGGCAGATACCAAGAAAATAGAAATACCCATAGTTCCTCTTAAAATTTCAGTCATGAATGGGAAAGGCTGAGCTGTTTTTAAAATAAGCTTTTCAGCTACCTTATTTCTTTCCTTTATATATTTTTCATAACCGTTTCCTTTAGGGCCTGCAATATCAATATTGTAGTCCTTTTCAATTTGTTTTAGGAATACACTTTCAGGTGTTCCTAAATAAGAGTAAATGTGTGGTAGATCTACTTCGATACCAAAATGCTTTTTAAGCACCATATTGTGTGCTTCCCAGTGGATTCTTTCTGTGTCGGCGATAGTGCCATCAAGGTCGAAAATGTAGGCTCTCTTATCGTCCAAAAGTTTCTTTAATTTAGCATCCATTAGTAAAAAATCTCCTTTAGTCTATTTTATTACACAATAAATAAAAAATCAACATATGAGTTTTTTGCTAAAAGGCTTATAAAATGCTAATTATCACCTATAAATATAACGTTAAACTCGCTATTTAAAAGCTTATACATTGGCTTATATAAAAGTATTACACAAAGCACATTACAGCATACTAAAACAACATCAAATGGTATATCAGCTATTATATAGGCAATAGGATCAATATTATAAACTATAATATTTACTGGGATGAATAAAGCTGCATAGATAATAGCGCATAAGGCTGACGCTAAAGCTATTATCCATTCGCTCTTATTTTTTAATAAATATCCACATAAAAGTGTTATTTCATATCCTATAAGCATTGGGCCAATCGTAAATATAGTAAATGATGACATATATAAATTATCAAGTAATACGTGAATAACTACTATGATACTACCATAGCCTAAACCAATAGTTCCGCCATATAAAATAATTAAAAAGAATGTAAATTGAACTGATGGAATAAATGTTAGAACTTGTTCTTGAACAAATAATATTGTTGTTAAAACAACTATATAGCATAATTTTTTTATGTTCATAGAGTTTGCTCCTTAAAGCTTATTTTAATTCCATCATATAGTTTTATATTTGATATACCATAGCTTGAATATTTATTATCGACATAAATGGCAATATAAGATGATTTAAAATCTGTAATTATTGTATCAATACCTAAAAGTCTAACGCCATAAATAGTTTCATCATAAACAATATCATAATTAGTATCTAATAAATTGAACAATGTAACATCAGATTTAATTTGATAATTATCATTTCTAATTGTTTCTTCTCTGTTTGAAACAACTATATTTACATTATATATTTCATCATTTTTTACTTCATTTTTATTTGCTAAAACTAATGTTACAACAACTGTTGTTATTAAAAGTATTGATACAATAATTTTTAAAATTAAATTACGCAAATATATTTACCTTTTTATTTAAATCTCTAGTAATCTTATATGCCATTAATGATACATAAATTTGAGCAATGTTTACACTCTTAATATAATCTTCAACTATAAAGCTAGCATCTCCATTTATTTTTAAATATCCAGTATTTGCATCATAGAACTCTTCAAATAATAATTCTATTAAATCCTTACCATTTGCATCTTCTTTAGCTCTTACATTTTCACCTAATGCCGCGAAAGGAAGTAGCTTTAAGGCTGTAGAAATTGAATTGGTTTGCTGACCAACAACATTCCAATTTTCATCATAAACATCTGACTTTTCAACAGCAATTTCAATATCATTTAAATCTTCTTTTGTTACCTTATCAAATGCACTAAGCGCAGTTAGCTGCCACATTAAGCTATCAGTACCATATTCAGTTGAGCATCTATATGTTGTGTTTACTAATTCTTCTAAATTAGCTGATGTAATATTTAATGTCTTAGCCATAGTAATTGAAAATGGTAGTGAGTATTCAGCAGCTGAATAATCAGTTTGAATATTTTCTATAAAATTAGTGTATTTTGTCATAAAATCACTATATTTAGTTTTAAATGAATCTATATCATTTTCAAATGCTTTCGCTTTAAAATATAGTTTTCCCCAATCAGCAATACCCATTTCATCATCGACAACTAGTGAATCCTTAAGCTGAGGGTTAACATCTAGTTTAAATATGTTTGAATCATATCCATTTTTTCTAGCAATATCAACTAAAATATAATTCCAGAAGGTAGAATTCTTATATGTATCATCCTCTTTAACAAAACCTTGTAATAAATTTTTAGCATAATTATAAATAACCTTATCAACTAAAACATCTGTTTCATCTAGTTTATCATTCCAGCATTCATTTTTAATAACTATTTCATCGCCAGCATTTAGTTTTAAATAATCTACTCCAGCATTTGATAAAGTATTATTTTCATAAATCATTAGACCATAATTTGGATCTGAAATTGAATTATTAATCGCATCGATATAATGACCAAATGAGCTATCTGAAATTTTTACATCAATAGCTGTATTTTTTATTAAGCTTTCATATAGGGTAGTATCATTTTTTTCTCTAATCTTATCTTCAACTAATAATTTATTGTCTAAATCATACACCTTTAATGTATATTCAATTGTATCATCATTTGTTTTATTACAAGCTGCCAAAGATAATAATAAGCTTGCTAAAGTTAAACCCTTTAATATTTTATTTTTCATTTTCTAATAACCTCTCCAATAAATTAACTAAGCTTAATGCGTCCTTAGTATAATAATCCGCACCTATATTTTTAGCGATATCTTCTGTAACTACCGCACCACCAACTAAAATATGAGCCTTTGTATTATTTTTTCTTAACGCTTTAATTGTATCTTCCATAGATATTACAGTAGTTGTCATTAAGGCTGATAAGCCTATCGCAAAAGGCTTATACATTTTATCTGCCTCAACTACTTTTTCGATATCTACATCCTTACCTAAATCTATAACTTCATATCCGTAAGATTCAAGTACTACCTTACAGATATTTTTACCAATATCATGAACATCCCCTTTTACCGTAGCCATAACAACCTTAGCCTTAGCGTTATTACTCTTAGGGAATTTAGTTGATATTACACTAAATGCTTCCTTTGCTGCCTCAGCTGATGCGATTAGCTGTGGTAAGAATAGCTTACCCTTATCATATAAATCTCCAACATCTGATAGAGCCTTAATTAATATTTCATTAATTACATAAATAGGATCATTTAGTTCTAATTCTTTTAATGTTAAATTTTTAATCTCAGGCTTTAAGCCTTTTTTTACAGCCTCATATAAATTTAATTCCTTCAATTCTTCCTTTGCTACACCCTTAGAGGTTGTTGTAATAGAGATTTCCATATCCTTATATTTTTCAATATAATTTGTAGAATTTAAATCAATACCCATTAAAACATTATAAGCATCTATTGCACCCTTCATCTCATTATCCAGTGGATTTAATATCGGCATATTTAAGCCTGCATACATAGCCATAGTTAAAAATGTTTTATTCAATAAGCCTCTATTAGGTAGGCCAAACGAAACATTTGATACACCTAAGGCTGTTTTAACACCTAAAGTCTTAACTAAAGTTAAACCCTTTAATGTTTCTTTTACTAAATCCTGCTCAGCAGATGCGGTTAAAACTAAAGTATCAATAATAATTTTATTCTTTTCAATACCATATTCTTTTGCCTTATTAATAATTCTTTTAGCTATTTCAAATCTTTCTTCAGCAGTTTTAGGCACACCTTTTTCATCTAATGCTAAGCCTAATACTACAGCACCATATTTTTTCGCTATAGGAAAGACTCTATCCATAACAGCTTCTTCACCATTAACTGAATTAATTAGAGGAATACCATTATAATATCTACAGCCTTTTTCTATCGCATCCTTATTTGATGAATCAAGCTGTAATGGTAAATCTACATATTCTTGGATTTTTTTAATTGAATTTACCATTACCTTTACTTCATCTATTTTTGGAACACCTACATTCAAATCTAACAAATCCGCTCCAGCTTCTTGTTGCTTAACTGCCTCATTAATTAAATAGTCGTAGTTTTCATCTATAAGGGCTTGTTTTAACTTTTTCTTACCTGTTGGATTTAATCTTTCACCACAAATTTTGACATTTTCTATTGTTGTTAATACTGATGCTGAATTTATAATTGTTTCTAACTTATTTTCTTTTTTATTTATTTTTAATCCTTTATATTTAGCAATTCCATTTATAAAATCTGGATTAGTTCCGCAGCAGCCTCCAATAATAGAAACACCTAAGTCGATATATTTTTTAATATATTGGTCAAATTCACTAAATTCTAAGACATATTCAGTCTTACCATTTTTTAAAATAGGTAGGCCTCTATTAGGCTGAACCATTATTGGCTTATGAGCATAATTAGTAAATCTTTCAACTATAGGATAAAGCTCCTTTGGTCCTAAGCTACAATTTACACCTAAAGCATCTACTCCTAAGCCTTCTAAGGTATTTATAACAATTTCTGGGGTTGAACCTGTTAAAGTTCTTCCACTTTGGTCAAATGTCATAGTAGCAAAGCAAGGCTTATCACTATTTTCTTTAACAGCAAGTATTGCTGCCTTTATTTCATATAAATCAGAAAATGTCTCTAAAATATAACCATCAACTAAATTCTTAGTGTATAAAACAATTTCCTTATATGCTTCATATACCTCATCGAAGGTTACGTTACCTAAAGGCTCTATCATAGCACCAGTAGGTCCAATATCAAACATAACCTTTTTATTTGTTACTTTCGCATTTTCTATAGCCTTTATAGCTATTTCTTTAATATCATATTTACCGTGATATTTAATTTTATTTAAACCGAAGGTATTAGTTGTTATAAAATCAGCTTCCTTATAAGAAAGATGGATTTCTTGAATATCTTTAAAATGTGTTATATTTAATTCTTCAGGAATAAAAGAGGATAATCCTCTTTTTTCTATTTCACTACCCATTCCACCATCAAATAATAAAATCTTATCTAATAGCATGTTCTTCCCTCCTTCTTATATTCGCATTTTCCTAAAAGCGTACAGTTCTTGCAGCTTTTATTAATAGTTTTTCCTATACCTACTATTCCGCACATCGTCTTCATAGGAACCATTAAATTAGAATCTAGGATATCTACGCCTATTTTTTTATGGTCTAGATATTTAAATATTTCTCTAATATCTTGAATAGTTGTTCCTTGATAGCCTGGACAAAATCTATAGGTATGAGGATTTGGAAAATTTTCTTCAAATTCATCTGAAGAAATTTCTAAATAAGCGCTAGATACCGCATCAAAAACAACCATTTTTTTCATATCTATTTTTGAATAATATCCACATTTATCATCTATTCTTTTTCCAAGTGTCATTAAAACTAAATAATATGATGTTGTTCCATCTAAAAAATCTAAATATGCCTTATTATTTTTTATAAAATCGAGCTTGTAATCAAATTCTTCACAGATATATTTAAATTGAGCTAGCTTTTCTACTTCCTCTAAGCATTCCTCAATTAATTTATCTATCTCTTTACTAGGCTCAATATTTCTATAGCCTAAATATGAATAAGCTAGCTTATAAAACTTAGAAGTATTCATCTATAACATTTTCCAATCTTTCTACAATTTCTTTAGCTGAAGTTGCATTATTCATTACATATAAGTGAATACCAGGAGCTCCTTTAGCGAGTAAATCCATAATTTGATATACTGCATAATTGTAGCCAAGCTCCTTAAATGCCTTTGGCTTATTCATATAAAATTCAAGCATATTGCGATAATTTAGAGGAATTGTAGATCCACACATAGATTTAGTTTTATTAATTGATTTAGGTGAGGTCAAAGGCATAATACCAGGAATTATAGGGGAAGTAATTCCGATACGTCTTGCCTCATTAACTAAACGGTAATAATATTCATTATCAAAAAATATTTGGGTTATGAAGAAGGTAGCACCTGCCTCCTCCTTCTTTTTCATATAAAGTAGGTCCTCATATAATGAGTTACATTCTATATGTCCCTCAGGATAGCAGGCACCTGCCAAATTAAAATCATGATTTTTTCTAATATATTCCATCAAATCTGAGGCGTGCTTAAATGTTTTACAATATTCAATGTTACTGTCAAGTGGCTTATCGCCCCTTAAGGCTAAAATATTTTCAACATTATTTTCCTTTAATTTTTTACATACATTATCAATATCTTCATAATTTGATGGGCCACCTGTTAGATGGGCTAAAGGCTCAATATGAAGATTATTTTTAATATATGAAGCTATTTTAATATTATCCTTTGAATTAGAACCTAATGCTCCATATGTTACAGAAATAAAATCAGGCTTAAATTTAGCTAATTCATTTAATGTTTCCTTTAGTTTATCTAAATCATCTGCTCCTTTTTTAGGAGGAAATGTTTCAAAGGAAAAGGTTCTTTTTGTTTTTAATATTTCATTAATCTTCATAATATCACCTCAAAAAATTTTCCCATTATAATGTTATTATATAACATTTAGCAATAATTAAAAATATTTTAAAAACTATGTTTGATATAGTTTTTTTCTATGGTAAAATAGGAATTGGTGATAATATGACATTAAAACAATTAGAATATGTAATTAAGGTTGCTGAAAAATTAAATATAACAGATGCGGCAAATGAGCTTTTTATAGCTCAACCTTCTTTAACTCACGCCATTCATGAGCTTGAAGAGGAAATGAATATTCAAATATTTATTAGAACTAATAAAGGTGTAGTTTTAACCTCTGATGGTGAGGTATTTTTAGGCTACGCAAGACAGGTCTTAGATGAGGCAAATTTATTAAAGGAAAAATTTAATAATATTAAATCAAAGCCTAAATTTGCAGTATCTTGTCAGCATTATTCATTTTGCGTATCAGCTTTTTCTGATTGTATTAATGAATTTAATTCAAATGAATATGATTTTACATTAAGAGAAACTGAAACATATGAAATAATAAATGATGTTAATAGTTTAAAAAGTGAATTAGGTGTTTTATATTTATCAAATAAAAATAAAGATGTTATTTTAAGCATTTTAAAGAAAAATGATTTAATATTTAATCCTCTTTTTGAGGCTTCACCTCACGTTTTTATATCTAAAAATAGTCCTTTAGCTAAAAAGGATGTTATAGGATTAAAGGATTTAGAGCCTTATCCATATCTAACATATGAACAAGGAAACTATAATTCATTTTATTTTAGTGAAGAATTCCTACCTACAATTTATTCAAATAAAAATATTGTAGTTAAGGACCGTGCTACCTTATTTAATTTAATTGATAAACTAAATGGTTATACAGTATCTAGTGGTAAAATCTTTAAGGACGTTAATGAAAATATAATTATCGCAAAGAAATTTAATTATGATGAAAAGATGAATATAGGCTATATAACAAAAAAAGGCGTAAGCCTATCAAAATACGCAAACGCCTTTATCAATTATATTAAAAATTATGTGGATTAATCTAATTCTGGTAGCTTATCCTTATATTTAGATTCAACAGAATTCTTTAATGGTGTCTCTCTTTGTGAAGCAAATACCATAGATTTTCCTCTAGTTGGGCTAGAAATAGTACCAGCACCTGAAACACAACCAAATGGACAAGCCATACCTTCAAGCAAATACCCATCGTATTTGCCTTTTTTTGCATTTTCAATTAGCTTCTTACAGTTAGCTAAGCCTTGAGCTGATTCTACCTTTATTTCTCTATCTGGAGCAATAGTCTTACAAGCATTAACAACAGCTTGAGCAACACCACCAGCAACAGCAAAGCCTCTACCATCAGCTGAAGTTTCATTCTTTAATTCAGCTTGAGGAAGCTTAGCAAAATCAACCTCTTTTGCCTCAAACATACCCATTAGCTCTTCAAATGTTAATACGAAGTCAACATCACTTCTAACAGATTTTCTTGAAGCCTCTAGTTTCTTAGATGAGCAAGGTCCAATAAATACAATCTTAGATTTTGGATGCTCCTTCTTAACAAGTCTAGCTGTTAATACCATTGGTGTTAATGACATAGAAATATTATCTCTTAATTCAGGGAATTCCTTCTTAACCATTGTTGACCAGCTTGGACAGCAAGATGTTCCCATAAATTTTAACTTTTCTGGTACATTTTCTAAGAAGTCATGAGCCTCTTGAATTGTACATAAGTCAGCACCGATAGATACCTCTATTGCATCCTCAAAGCCTAGCTCCTTAACTGCAGCAGAAATAGTCTTTAAATTAACCTTTGGACCAAATTGTCCAACAAATGCTGGAGCAAATATTGCATAAACTGGAGTCTCTGATTTAATTGCTTGAATAACCTGGAATATTTGTGATTTATCAGCGATAGCACCAAATGGGCAGTTTACTAAGCATTGTCCACAAGAAACGCACTTATCATAATTAATTTTTGCCTTACCATATTCATCAGATTCAATCGCATTTACACCACAAGCCTTCGCACATGGTCTTTGTCTATGTTGAATAGCCTTAAATGGACATACATCGCTACATTTTCCACATTTAATACATAATTCTTGATTAATGAATGATCTGCCATCAACAATCTTAATAGCTTCCTTCGGACATACATTTGTACATGGTCTAGCTAGACAGCCCTCACATACGTTAGTTACGAAATAAGATTCCTCAGGACAAGCATTACATGCGAAATCAATAATATTAATTAGAGGAGGCTCATAAAATTTTTCATCTGTTACAGCCTCTTCAATTCCAACAGAAATAGGCAAATGCTCATCAGCATGTCTAGTAGATAAGCCTAAGGCTAATCTAATTCTTTCCCCGGCAATTGCTCTTTCCAAAAATATAGATTCTCTATATACAGGTTGACCTCTAAATAGCTTATATGGTATCTCATCAACTCTTTTATAATCTCCACCCTCATAGCCTAATTTAGCTACTTCTTTAAATATTTTACGTCTAATTGTCATTAATGATGCATAAGAATCAAACATTTAAAATTCCTCCTATCTATATCTTAATTAAAACCAATTTTTGTCATTTTGTAAAGTTTTTAATTTTTCCAAGCCTTCATTAAGGAGCTCTTCTTCCCTTAAAGGATCAATATCTAATTTATCAATTTGATAATATTTAGTATTATAAATACCATACATTTTTACTAATTCCTTTACGTATTCATAACCTAAATTATTATTGACATAGCCACCACATGAAGCTAAATATAATAACTTATTTGCCTTACATAAGCCCTTAGGCATACCATTTTCATAAATGAATGTAATACCTGATACACTTATGTTTTCAAAATATAATTTTAGGACAGCTGGAAATGACATATCCCAGTATGGTGCCGCAACAATTATAAAATCATATTCCTTAAATTCATTAGCTAAATTAAACATTTCATCATCAAATAAGCCTTTAGCAATTAGGCTATCTCTTTTATTTAATAATTCTTCATTTAAAGGTTTTAAATCTAAATCATATAAATTGATGATTTTAACATCACCATCTATATGTTCTAAATATGTTTCATACATCTTCTTTGTTCTTGAATTTGTTCTTGCACATGCATCTAAAACTAAGTATTTCATATTGCCTCCTAAAAAATTAAAAAAGTGCTGTCATATAACAGCACTTTTAATATTTGAAACTAATTACTTTGCGTCAACAATTTCAAATTTAGTATCTGTAGCAATGATAATCTTATCTTCGTTAGTTAAGCCTAAAACTTCTTTAGCCTTCTTATAAGCATCTTCCTTAGTACCTAATACTGCGTTAATACCCCAAACGATTGATAATGTTCTACAATCTTCAGCTGTCTTACAAGCAAAGAATGTATCACATGCAGGACGATATTGAGAAATAGCTAATGCGAAATCAACATCACCTTCAGCAGCACATGCCTTAATATCATATGTGTTAGCTAAAGTAGCAACTGCAAGACCGATAGCATCCTTTTCAGTTACGTTTTCTTTGCATTCAACTACATTCTTGATCATTTGCTCATGATCGATATCTTCTTCAGCCTTTTCATCAATCTTAGCCATATATGTTACAGCTTCGAATGGATAATCACCTTGTGCAGATTCACCAGAAAGCATTGTAGCACAAGTACCATCAAGAACTGCATTATGAACGTCTGAAACCTCAGCTCTTGTAGGTCTTGGATTTTGTTGCATAGAATCTAACATTTGAGTTGCAGTAACAACAATCTTACCTTGAGATTGTGCTAAGAAAATCATATCCTTTTGGATTGCAGGTAAATCCCAAGCATCAACGTCAACACCTAAGTCACCTCTAGCAACCATTACACCATCAGATAATCTGATGATTTCTTCCATATTTGAAACACCTTCTTGGTTTTCAATTTTAGAAATAATCTTGATATGAGTATTCTTCTTTGCAGCAAGTAAATCTCTAATATCCTTAATATCTTGAGGACGTCTTACGAATGAAGCAGCGATGAAATCTAATTCTTGATCACAAGCCCATTCAATATCATCCTTATCCTTTGGTGAAATATAAGGCATATTTAGGATAACGCCAGGAACGTTACAGTTTCTCTTGTTCTTTAACTTTCTGTCGTTTTGAGCTTCAACAACTAATTCTCTTAAAGCTTCATCCTTTTCCTTAACAACTAATGTTAAGCAGCCATCTTCAACTAAGATTCTTCCACCTACATGAATATCATCATATAAACCAGCATAAGAAATAGCAATCTTCTTTGCATTTCCTAAGAATGAATAATCCATTGTAATTCTTAAGATATCACCCTTATGAATCATAACTGGTTCATCATTTTCTAAATAACCTGTTCTAATTTCTGGTCCCTTAGTATCTAAGATCATACCTGTGAACCAACCCTTTTCAGCATTAAGAGCCTTAACGTTCTTAATTCTGAAGCCTTGTTCTGCGTGATCACCATGGCTTAGGTTCATACGCATAACGTTCATACCAGCAGTGCCTAATAAGTATTCTAATTGATCCTTTTGTTCAGAAGCTGGACCAATAGTACAAACAACTTTTGTCTTTTTCATATTTTTAATCTCTCTTTCTTTTTATGATTTTTTTCTAATATCATAAAATAATCCTATAAAATTATATCACAATTTTAACGACCTGCAATATTTTTTTTAAATTTTATAATTATTTATAATTATTATTAACATCTTACTGTAATAAATTTTACGCAATTTAATCGGTTTTAATTTAAAAAGGACTAGCTTTATGAATGAACTAGTCCTTTTCATTTCTTATAAATACTAATCTATTATCCTTAAAATAATTTCTAATTTTCTTATTATTAGATAAATAAGATAAATAGCTTCTTATCGTAGATAAAATTATTAAATATTTATTATAAGTTATTCTTAATTGGAAATAGCTGAATATATATGATGTACATTCAACACAATTATGTTCTTCTTTAAGATAATCAAGTAATATGTCCATTATGTCATAAATATTACTCTTATTAAACTCAACTACAGGTGTAATATTTGTTGTTACCTCACTGTGAGCAGGTACAACAATTTTTCCTTCTAATGATTTAACAAATTCTAACGAATCTAAATATCCTTGAACATCATAAATTAAAAGAATATGGGCTCTTTCAACTAAATCAATTGAGCCTAAGGTATCAGCTACAAAATAGACATCGTCTTTAGTTCTAATACCAATCATACCAAAATGATGACCTGGAAGATGGAAAAACTCTACTCCCTCAGGTATTTGATCTAATGCATATATTTCATCATTTGAATCTATATGCATCAATTTAGAATCATATTCATCTAAAGGATATCCACCATATAAAAAGCCTCTATCTAATGTTGCATCTCTAAAGAAGCCTCTTTCAACCTTTGATGCAATCATCTTACAATGAGTCTTTCCATATATATAATGCCAGCCCCCTGAATGATCAGCGTGACAGTGGCTAAATATAAGGTGTGTAACCTTCATATTATTTTTTTCTAATGCCTCATATATCTTTGGTCCATCATCTACTGTTCCACAATCAAATAAAATAACTTCATTTTTGTCATTCAATTTATAGACACCACAATTTGTTGGACCATCAATATAATAGGTATTACCTTTTAAATGATGAAGCTCATACATTTTCTTCTTCGACTTCCTCTTTTTCCTCTTTAAGGAAAGAATATTTTAATGTTTCATATGTGAAATATAAGCCTAAGCCTAATAATAATCCACCAATTACATCAGTAAAATAATGCATACCTGCCGCAATTCTACCAACACATACAAACATTATGATAAACATAGCAGCAACTATAGCTGCTAATTTAGCTAAATTTTTATTAATATATTTACCATAAATATTAAATGTTGCTAATGTTAAATATGTAGTAACTAATACATGAGTAGATGGATAAGATGATTCTAGTTTTCCCTTTAAATTAATAGGTCTATAGTTAATTATAGCTACCTTATCAAAGAATATATAGAAAATAACCATCAAAACAGCTAATCCAAATATGATATAAATATCCTTATCTATCTTTTTTAAGCTCTTATTCTTTATCAATTGATAAAGAGCTACGCCACCTAAAAATACAAATGAAAAAATACTCATATATAATAAAATATCGCTACAAACATCAATCTGCTTATTATATTCATTCACTAAAAATACCTTATTTAAGCTTGAAAGACCAACCTCTAAGCCTACGCTATTTGTAGAAATAGACTTAACATCAACATATTTAACTAAAATAGTTAATAATAAAAATAGCAAAAAGAACCCAGCAGCAACTGAGGCAAATATAATAGGTTTTTTATTTTTCATACAACTATCCCCCTTTAATATAAAAGGCTCTATATCATAGAGCCCTTATTATTTTATTAGTTTTTCTTAATACCATAACGCTTATTGAACTTTTCAATTCTACCATCAGCTTGTGTAAATGCTTGCTTACCTGTATAGAAAGCATGGCAATTAGAACAAGTATCAACTCTAATTTCATTTAATGTAGAACCAGTTTCAAAAACGTTACCGCATGTAGTACAAGTTACCTTTACAGTCTTGTATTCAGGATGTATTCCAGTTTTCATGCTAATTCACTCCTTCCGCCATGGTAAATATTATAACCATAGTAAGTTACTTTGACATTGTAACATATTTATTTTTCAATAGCAAATACTTTTTTATTTTTTTAATCTCTATCATAAATATCTCTTGTATAAACTCTATCATAAACATCGTCTAAACAAGAATCATATCTATTAGCGATTATAACATCAGTAATAGTTAAGAATTCATCAAGTGAAGCAATTACCTCAAAGCCCTCAAATTCATCTGTTGGAATTGTAGGCTCATAAATAACTACTCTTAGGCCCTTAGCCTTCAATCTTTTCATTACTGATTTTGTAGCTGATAAATTAAAGTTATCTGAATCCTTCTTCATCAATAATCTATATACGCCAATTGTTGGCTCAACAAATGGAGAATTTTGCTTACCAGTCCTATAGACATCATCAGCTATAAAATCCTTCCTTATATGATTAGATTCAGATATCGCGCTAATTAAGCACTGTGGCATACCCTCAAAGTTTGCCTGTAGCTGCATTGAGTCATTAGGTAAGCTTGAACCACCAAAGCCAAATGATGGGTTATTATAGAAATCTCCAATTCTTGGATCATAGCAAACACCATCAATAATATCTTTAGTATCTAAATCCTTAATTTTAGAATATGTATCTAATTCATTAAAGTAGGCAACTCTCATAGCTAAATAAGCGTTTGTGAATAATTTAATTGCCTCAGCCTCTGTCATACCCGTTAAAATAACCGGAATTTCGTCTTTAAGCACATTTTCAGTTAAAATGCTACAGAATTCTTCCGCCTTCTTTAAAAGCTTTTTATCGCCCCTAGGATAGCCTATAACGATACGTGAAGGATATAAGCTATCATATAAAGCACTAGATTCTCTACCAAATAAAGGAGAAACTAAAATATTGTTGTTATTAAATTGTTTTCTCATCTTTTCTGTGAAGCCTACAGGAATAGTAGATCTAATAACAACTAAAGCCTCTGGATTTATTCTAGTAATCTTTTCTATAGTCTTTTCTACCTTATTTGTATCAAAGAAATTGGTTTTTCTATCATAATAGCTCATATTAGCTACAATAATAACATCAGAATTCTTATAAGCCTCTTCATCATCTAATGTAGCAGTTAAATCTAATTCTTTAGTTTTAAAGTATTCTTCTATTAAATCATCTTTAACAGTGGAAATTCTCTTATTTATTTTTTCTACCTTCTTATCACTTGTTGAAGTAATAAAAACCTTATTACTTAAGGAAAGTAAGCAAGCTAAAGATAAACCAATGTAATTAATACCCGAAATTGATATTACAGTTTCTTTTTTCATAAATTTCCACCTCTTTTTTCATTTAATAAAAGCAATTATATAGTAATCTTATTATATTATTATTTAAAAAATATTTCAATTGAAGAAAAGGTGGTGTAAATCTACACCACCAATTCCCCAAAAAAGATTTTTTACTATGACTTAAAAGCCTTATCTTTTTAATCAAGCTCTACGGTATACATATAGCCATTGTCATTTGAAACAACAACATATAAAGTATATTCGCCAGTAATATTCAAGCTAGCTAAAGCTTCTGCAACTTCATCTTCTTCATAGCTTAAATAATTATAACGGAATTCTCTATCGTCAGTTTCATAATATGTTGCGTCACAATATGCATATTGAACCTCTAGGCGAGCCATAGCTTCTTCACCATC
Organism: uncultured Caryophanales bacterium; assembly: GCA_946626535.1. The sequence continues at coordinate 23,457 of CAMOUK010000005.1, read as the reverse complement.
AGCACCTAGGTAAGCTACGAATAATGATACTTGATATGAATGTCTGAAATCATCGAAATTCTTATAATCAAATAATTGATATCTAATGTTATATTCATCCTCACCAGGAATTTGCTCTAAGAAGATTACAGGATATTCATATCCTTCCCATGTGAAGTGACAAGCATTACATTCATAATATTCGATCTCACCATCATTATTAAGATGAGGTGTATGATCTCTGTGATAACAATAATATTCTTCTGGTTCATCTTGATAATTACAGTTTTTACAGCTTCTTACATAAACACCAGGCATTGTATCATGAGCTTTTACAAGATATTCATAAGTATACTCATGTTCTGTAGAATTCCATGATGAAATTACTCTATTACATGTAGAACACTTTGTTTCATAATGAACTGTACAACCAGTCTTAGTATGAGTAGTTGTTGATTCACCTTGGTGATTATATACATAACCAGTAAGCTCAGTATAATTTGTACCATCAACAGAAATCTTAATCTTTGCCTTTGAACAGCATGCATCAACTACTTCAGTTGTTAGGAATTGAACCTTAAATGTTTCAAGATCAACATTTTGAGTTACTTTTTCATAACTATAATTACCATAGTTTGCACGTAATCCATTTGCAAATGTTACAAAACGAGGTTGATAATTAGCTTGGATTCCATTATATTGTAAGCCATTAGCTGTAACTTCATAATAAACTACATATGATTCAATACCATAATAATAATTTGCCTTAGCACCATACTGAGTAGTTTTTTGCTCTGCATTAGCTTTAAATTCAGTATCATTTAATACATATACAACTTGACTTACACGTCCTCCAATTGAAGCACTTGAATAATAAACCTTACCTGTAGCTACATTAGTTCTCTTGAAATATACATAATTATCTTGCTTGCTTGAAGAATAATGTGTTTGTTGAATATATTCTTCATATGTAATAATTTCATATGTATATAAGCCAGCATCTGAACCTCCATTACTACCTAAGCTATACTTCTTTGTAGTAGGATTATAATATGCAGTACCAGGAATATAAATGGAATCACGATATTCTTGTCCATCTGGTAAAACATATACTATTGCTGCAGAAGAATTAATATACTTATAATAATTTCCATTTTCATCTTTAGAAATATACTTATATTCACCATAGCTATAAAGCATTATAGAATAATAAGCCTTTATAGTTGCTTCTTCTGTACCATTATTATATGCTACATCAAATTTTGATGATTTAATTTCATAATATTGTTCACCTTGATATGATTGCTTAGTGAATGTATAAGTTAGGTTATTACTATTATTATCAGTTGTATCTAAATAATCATTTACTTCAGCAACAAACCAATCATGATTATCTAATGTAATATCAAGTAGAACTACATTATCCTTAGCTTCTTTAATCTTTTGTTGAACATCGAATAAATCTTCTTTATTTTGGTGTTCTATTACTGCAGTAATATCAATATCCATATTTGCTGGAATAGATTTAATCATTTGCTTAATTGCATCATTTAATGTTACTTCAACTTCTAGTTTCTTAAATTGATACTTATTACTTAAAGTAATCTTAAGATCTAATAAACCTTTTGTTAATGTTTCTAAAGCTGCCTTTGTAGGTAATTGAGCAATAATATTTTGAGAATTTGGTACATACTTAGCAACAATATCAGTAATCTTCATTTGTAATATTCCTGCTAAGCCATCCATGATTTGCTTTTTAGTAATAGGAACAAATGTAGTTTCTTCTTCAGTTTCTTCTTCAGCTTCAGCCTCAGTATCACCATCAACTGGTTCTTCTGTTTCAGTAAGAGTAATACCTTGTGGCATAATTGGAGAAACTTGAGGAACATCTTCCATCTTTCCCTGCATCATTTCTTGAATCATAGGTATAACTAGATTTATTACATCTAATATCTTCATATTGCCTGTAAGGTTAATAAAGCCCTTAATAGTATCAGCATTAAATTGTTCTGTGCCAGGAATTTGTTTTACTAAATCTGCTACAGTATCAACTGTAATGCCCATACCTTCTAATAATGTCACTAGCTCACTTACTGTCATATCTAATGCAGCATCAACTAAAGTAGTTAATACAGTAGTTGTGCCTTCGCCAATTAAAATATCGACATTTTGACCTATAGTCTTATTTAATAAATTATCATATAAAGTGATAAGCTTTTCTGTATTGAATGTTAATGTAACTTCAGTATCAGTTGTCTCAACGTCAAATAATATTGGAAGAGCCTTTTCTAAAACCATATTTCCAAGATCTGTTGGAATAAGCTCAGTTACTGCATAAACAGTCTTTTTAACTTTATTTAGATCAAAATTCATACTAGCTGTAGAAATACTATATCCGCTTTCACTAATGTTATATGCAAGACCATTATTCATATCAACTATAGAAATCATTTCTTCGCCAGTTTCTTGATTAACCGCTCTAGAAATCATATAAATATTACCATCTTCAGTAAGCTTAATTTGTGAATTTGCCATAGTAACGTTTGCTATTTGCTCTAAGCCTTCAACTGAAGTGAAATAATCATCTTCAAATAAACTATTAATTAAGTTTTGAATTCTATTGTCAGCTGGTCTAGGCTTCTTAGGAATTACAACACGCATAGTAGCATCACAATTTCTACAAGCATATTCTGTATAACCTTCTGCATCATATGTTGGAGCTAATGAATGCTCATGGTCGATATCAAAATCATGATCGATCATTGGAGTTAACTCGATTTCAACCTTTCCACATCTTGAGCATGCATATAGAATTTGACCATATTCTGTACATGAAGGTTCAGAAGATTTTACAAATACCATATCGTGTAAATTAAACTTTTCACATAATTCTTGTGGAGTTAATTTAACAACTACATATTTAGAGAAATGTGAAGTTTCAAATGTAACAAAGCCATTTGAATAAACTGCATCCATTTGTTGTGTTTCACCATTTTCAGCTAAGTACCAAATAGCGATTCTATTTGGATCTTCACCTTCAGCCAATGTATAAGGAATAGTTACCTTAACTGTACCAGTTCCAAAATTAGATACTGTGTTATCGCCTACTTGGCAAGTAAAATCAAATACAGTATTGTCGCCAATTCTTTCCATAGTCTTAGCATCTAAATCTAAAGAGCTTGTATCTACTGTAGCTGCTGAAATAGTAACATCTCCTGATGTACCTAATACTTCTTTTGCATCTTCGTCAAATGCGATAATCGCATTCTTAAGCTCGATTTCAGTAGCTTCTTGGATAATAGCGTTAGAAATCTTAGGTGCTACTTGATCTTTAGCTGAGAAAGTAGACTTAGTTGCGTTACATTGTGAACAAGTATGAATAGTAATACCAGTTGTTGGATCTGGAGTTCCAGCTACCCAAGTATGTGCATTTGGATTAATTCCAAGATCTACATCATAATGATCACCATCGTGTGAACAAGTATAAGTAACCTTACCAGCTTGAGTACAAGTTGCTTCCTTAGTAACTGAAGCTACATATTCATGACTTGTAACATAGTTAGTAATTAAAACTATATTCTTATTACAAGTATTACACTTACAAACTGTTTCAACCTTAAATTTGCAATTTTCTCCTTGAACTGGAGTATAAATTTCTTCTTGTTCATTAGTTCCAAATTGATGTTGAAGCTTTGGACTACCAGTTACATCATAGTGATCTCCACAGTTTTCACAAGTATATGTAATTGTTTCTGCATGCTCACATGTTGCAGCTACAGAATGGTCGTGATAGTCGTGTCCTAGATGATCTTCTGTATAATGCTTAGTTGATAATTTAGTTTCGCATTTTGTACAATAAACAACCTCATCATAAGAACCATCTACTGTGCAAGTGGCAGGCTTAACATTTTCATGGACAGCCTGTCCTGGAGTGTGTGCCTTCTTTTGAATCGCTCTTGTTTCTGTCTTTGTAGAATCGTTTTTAGCAGTTCTAGTTTCTACACCCTCTTCTGTACAAGTGGCAGCCTTAGTAACTACCCACTCGCCCCATTCAGGTTCTTGGTTACCACCCGACTTGTTGTCACATGCAGTAACCACAAAAATTAATAAAACAAATAATAAACTAAAAAGTGATATTTTCCATTTTTTGCTCATAATGAACCTCCTTTTTCAAAAATATCATAGTAAAAAAATATAAACTTTATAAACGGAATAGAATGTATACATATTTAGTATAATATCAATTTTCGTAATTTGTCAAACAAATTTGGGTCGTTTCAAGTAAATAGTTTAACTTAAACGTTATAGTAATCATTTTCTACAAAGACCTAAATTATCTTTTTTTAAAAAATATTTATTTTATCTTAAATCAATGATTTAATAAAGATAAGATGATTTACCATGAAAAATAACAATCTACAAGATAAAAGGTTCATTGTAGTATAACTATAGGTGATGCAAAATACGAGGATGGTTATACACTAGATGATTGGATTACTAAAGCTGATAAAAAGCTTTATGAAGGAAAAAATAGCGTTAAAAATAAAATAGTATATTAAAAACGAAAAGCTACCAGAATCAACTGGTAGCTTTTACGTTATATAATTAAACCTTTCTTATAAAATTATATACTATTAAAATATTTTACTGATTCACGCAAGTCCTCAGATTTCTTTACTTCTAAATTAACCCATGTTTCATTATTAGGATCATTTTTAATAATGAAGCTATCATTTTCTAGACAAAGGTTTTTCCTACTTCTTTTATCCATAGTACCTAAGCCTAAAGCTAGATGGCATTTTTCAGAAACACCATCATGAAAATGAAATTCATAAAAATGAAGATTATATTTATTAATCCAATCATTTAGCTTAGCAGGGCTCACATTATCATGACCGCAGTCATAACAAAATTTAAAGCCTTCTTTAGCTTCAAGCTCATATGTTTTTTCCATATATGGTACTAATCCTTCAGTATTTTCAATAACGAAGATAATACCATATTTATTACATATAGCCTCTGCCTTCTTTAGATTATTAATTAATCTTTTACTATATTCATCAAATTCTTTTAAATAAATATAATTTTTAACACCAGATATTGTAACAACAGGGCCTGGGATATTATGAATATTTATACTTCTTATATAATCCTTACCTAGCTTAGCATATCTTTCTAAATGAATTAAATATGCATCAACAACCTCCTGATATGTACCAAAATCAGCCTCATCATAAAAATGAAGAGTTGCTAAAATATTATATTTATCAAGTAAAGCCTTTAGATTGCCACCTTCCATTTCCTTACGGCAGTATGAAAAATTTAAATTTAATTCAATGAAATCTAAATTTAATTCCTTTGCTAGCTTTAAATTATCTTCAATTGTATCAAATTCATATAGCTGTGGCATTCCAAGCTTCATCTTAAATCACTCTTACCCTTAATACTCCATCTATTTTAGCTAAGGCTTCTACATCAACCTCGCCATCAACATCTAATACTGTATATGCATAATCATTTTTAGATTTATTAACTAAATTAGTAATATTTCCACCCTTCTTACTAATTGCAGTAGAGAAGCTAGCAATAACGCCTGGAATATTCTTATGATTAATACATACTCTTTTTCCATCCTGCTTAACACCAGGATTTAAATCTGGATAATTTACAGAATGTAGAATAGTACCATTTTCAATAAAATCCTTTAATTCATTTACAGCCATAACTGCACAATTATCCTCTGCTTCATCTGTTGAAGCTCCTAAATGTGGTAAAACAATTGTATTAGGTAGCTTAACTACATTAGCATTTGCAAAATCTGTAACAAATTTCTTAACCTGTCCATTATTTAATGCTTCAGCAAGATCCTTTTCATTAACTAACGTATCACGTGCAAAATCAAGTAATACTACGCCCTTTGTTGCAGCATATAAAACATCCTTATTAATCATACCCTTAGTTGAATCAAGGGCAGGAACATGTACTGTAATAAAATCAGCATCTCTAACTGCATCAGTTAAAAATTTTTCATAAACAACCTTCTTACTTAGCTTTAAGGCATTATCAATTGATAAATATGGATCGTAGCCAACAACCTTCATACCTAAATCTACGCACGCATTAGCAACTAAAATACCAATAGCGCCTAGACCAAGTACAGCAATCTTCTTTCCATATATTTCATTTCCAGCAAATGCTTTTTTGGCTTTTTCTGCATCCTTTCCTACATTAGCGTTATCTAGATTTTCCTTGATCCAGTTATTGCCGCCAATGATGTCTCTTGATGCTAAAAGCATACCAGCTAAAACTAATTCCTTTACAGCATTAGCGTTAGCTCCTGGTGTATTAAATACAACCACTCCAGCCTCAGCATATTTATCAAGAGGAATATTATTAACACCAGCACCAGCTCTAGCAACAGCTAAAATGTTCTTATTTAAATCCATTTCATGCATATCAGCTGAACGCACTAATATTGAATCAGCATCATTTATATCTTCAACAATAACATCTGGAGCCTTTAGACCAGCTAAGGCTACCTTTGAAATATTATTTAAGCAATAAGCCTTCATTATAAATTCTCCTTTTCAAATTCAGCCATAAATTTAACTAAGGCTTCAACACCTTCAATTGGCATAGCGTTATAAATTGAAGCTCTCATACCACCTACAAGTCTATGGCCCTTAATAGTTACTATATTATGATTCTTTGCCTCTGCCACAAATTTAGCATCTAGCTCTTCATTACCAGTTCTAAATACTACATTCATGATAGAACGAGAATCCTTTTCTACATCATTAATAAATAATTTAGATTTTTCTAAATAATCATATAGGATTTTAGCCTTGGCTTCATTTTTCTTCTTCATAGCCTCAAGGCCACCTTGTTTTTTAATCCACTTAAATACCTTGCCACAAATATAAATAGCCCATGAATTTGGTGTATTATATAAGCTTTTTGCATCTACTTGTGTCTTCCACTTTAGCATTGTTGGAGTTGGGAATTCTAAATCATCCCTAACTAAATCTTCTCTTATAATAACAATAGCTAAACCAGCTGGACCTACATTCTTTTGAACACCAGCATAGATTACACCATATTTTGTAACATCTACAGGCTCTGATAAGAAGCATGAAGATTGATCTGATACTAAAGGTTTACCCTTAGTATTAGGTAATGTTTTAAATTTAGTTCCAAAGATTGTATTATTTTCACAAATATAAACATAGTCATCATCCTCTTGAATATCAAGATTACTACAATCTGGAATATATGTATAATTCTTATCCTTTGATGAAGCAACTACTCTTGCATCACCAAAAATTTTAGCTTCTTGGAATGCCTTTTTAGAGAAGTTACCTGTCTCAATATAAGCAGCCTTTCTATTTTTTGTCATTAAATTCATAGGAACTGCCGCAAATTGAGTTGTCGCACCACCTTGAACGAAAATAACCTTGTAATTGTCAGGAATATTCATTACTTCTCTTAAGTCAGCCTCTGCCTCTTGAATTACCTTATCAAAAGTTTTTGTTCTATGGCTCATCTCCATAATGGACATACCAGAACCATCATAATCTAACATTTCTGCTGCAGCTTCTTTTAATACTTCCTCTGGTAGAACTGCTGGACCTGCACTAAAATTAAATACTCTTGCCATAATCTTTCTCTCCTTATATAAAAAGCTTAAATTTTGATAAAAATAAAATCCCTCTTGTATAAATTACAAAAGGGACGAAATATCATTTTCCGCGGTACCACCCAAATTAGGATAAACCTCAACTTTAAATCTCGTAACGTAAGATAAGACGGAATGGATTAGATTCACCAAAGGAGTAGATAAGAAGATTTAATTATAAGCTTTCACCATACGCTTACTCTCTTTTAAATTAAATTGCCTTCTATTAGTTCCTTTATAGGCTATTTATCAAAATTTCTTTTATTATACAATTAAAAAAATATAAATGCAAGAAAATTCGATTATTTTTTTGAAAATTAAAATTTCAAAATAGAATTTAATTATATTTTCTAATAATATTCAATAAATAAATATTTTTTCGAAAATAATTACAAAATTTTAATAAAAATATAGGGCTATTCGAATAAATAGCCCATATTTATTAACATCTATAATTTTTAGCTAAGCCACCAACACTAGTTTCTCTATATCTTGTTGGTAAATCCCTACCAGTTTCAAGCATTGTTTCAACAACAGTATCAAATGAAACCTTTGCATCTAGACAATCTAGATAATATGCTAAGCCAAAGGCATCTAAAGCTCTTAAGGCCGCAACAGCATTTCTTTCAATACAAGGAATTTGAACATATCCTCCTACTGGGTCACATGTTAAGCCTAAATGATGCTCAAGTGCTATTTCAGCCGCGCTAGATATTTTATCAAATGATGCCTTGGCAAGTTCTGCCTGGAAGGCTGCAGCCATAGCACACGCAGAACCTATTTCAGCTTGACAGCCTGCCTCTGCTCCAGATATAGAAGCGTTAGTCTTAATTAAATTTCCAATTAAGCCAGCTGTTTTAATAGCATTTAAAATATCCTTATGACTAATATCCATTCCTCTTTTTTTCAAAAAAGGAATAATATCTACAGCTGTTCTAACTACTGCAGGTAATACTCCTGCAGCACCACATGTTGGAGCTGTAACTATTTCATCACCAGAGGCATTTTCTTCTGCAACCGCATAAGCGTAGGCAACTGTTTTTCTTCTAAAATCAGAAGTTAAATCAAGATCAGAATTTGTTTGATAATATAAAAAGTGAGCTTTCTTTTTTATCTTTAAAGGTCCAGGAAGATAGCCTTCACCCTCTAAGCCTCTAACAACTGAATCCATCATTGTTTGATATACCTCTTCAATATAATCATTGAAGCCTTCTCCCTCGCATATATCAACATATTGCCATAATTTTATATTATTATTTTGGCAATATTTAATGATATATCTTAATTTTGATAATGGATAAACCTCTGGTAATGTATTATCTTCTCCTGCAATTTCTATTGCACCACCGCCAACAGAATAAAATCTCATTTTAAATTCTTCTTTATTCTTATAGCCTACAATATCCATTGTGTTTGGATGCTCAACCTCAGTCTTCTTATCAAATTTAACCTCAACCTTATAATCCTTAAATATATTTTTAACGATATTATCAGTTGCGTGACCTTCACCAGTTAAAGCTAAAGAGCCATATAATGTTACAACGATACTTGTAACATCACCATATCTTTCTAAAAAGCGTAAGCACGCATTTTTAGGACCTATAGTATGACTTGATGATGGACCATTACCTATTCTAAACAATTCCCTTATCGACTTCATAACAAAACCTCACTCTATAATTCATATAATCTAATTAGATTTATTTCTTCTTCATTTTTTAAGCATATGCTTATAACATAATCGGAGTAATCAATTGATTTTATGAATAAATTATTATCCTTAATTGGTATTTCTTTCATCTTATTTGAAACACCTTTTCCATTATATTTAATAATGCTTTCCTTTTTAGTCCAATTAAGATAAAAATCATAAGCATTATCAACCTTAAAATCAAAAACATAATCAGCCAGTTTAGAATCAAATTCTCTAATTTGTTCTATATCTACGCCAACATTTTGTTTTCCAACCGCAATAATGACATAATCATATGAATGTGAAACATTAAAATATATACCGTTATCCTTATATGGTTTTTTATATTCATTATATTTTAATTCACCTTCACCACTATATTTATCTATTAAATAAGAGGCAATAATAGATCTTTTTTTATCATCTAAATGAACAAATTTAGATGCCTTTACTTTTTTATCCTCTGATAATTTTTGATATATGGCATCAATATTATTTATATCATTTATATTAACAATATATAATTCCATCAATATTCCTTCTTTATATCTTCAGTTATACCATATGTTTTTTTAAAATCTTCTAAATCACGATTAGAAGTAATTAGCATTATTTCGATAAATTTATTAGTTCTTTTATCCTTAAAGCCAGCAATTTGTTCACCTGTACAAATTGAAGCATGAATAATAGGTATCATATTTTCTTTATCATATTCTATAATCTTATGTTTCATAATCGTAGATCCTCTATACATATTATAAACCAAAATAAAAAAATATAAAGCTATGATTAAGCACCATAGCTTTAAATTTTCTAGTATCTATTAATATATCTTTTAATTTCCCATTCTGAAACGTGTCTTCTATATTCGTTCCATTCTACCTTCTTAGCTTCAGTAAGCTTAGCAGTAACATGCTCACCCATAGCTTCCTTAATAATATCATCCTTCATAAATGTATTGATAGCTTCATTTAAATCAGCTGGAAGTGAATCAACACCTAGTCTTGCTCTACCCTTATCATCCATTCTATATAAATCATCATATATTGGATCATAATTAGGACAATTACCCGCAACGCCATCTAAACCAGCTGCTAAAATAGCTGCGATAGCTAAGTATGGATTTGCCGCAACGTCTACTGATCTTACCTCAGTTCTAGTCTTATTTCCTCTAGCTGCAGGAATACGAATCATTGTTGTTCTATTTGAATCTGACCAAGAGATATAGCATGGAGCTTCAAATCCTGGAACAATTCTCTTATATGAATTTACAATTGGGTTTGTTACTAAACAGAAGCCTTTAGCGTGAGATAGGATACCTGAAATCCATTTGTTTGCTACTTCACTTAATTGATTCTTTGTATTTTCATCATAAAATGCATTCTTACCATCATTTGTTAAAAGTGAGCAATTTACATGCATACCAGAACCATTGATTCCTTCAACTGGCTTTGGCATAAATGTTGCGTGTAAACCATGACGTCTTGCGACATTTTTAACAACAAGCTTAAATGTTTGAACATTATCACAAGCTTCTACTGCTGAATCAAATTTAAAATTAATTTCGTGTTGTCCAGGAGAAACCTCATGGTGAGCTGCCTCAATAACAAAACCAATGTTTTGTAATTCTAAAACTATATCACGTCTACAATCCTCAGCTGAATCTACTGGAGCTAAATCGAAATAACCACCATTATCATTAAATTTTAAAGTTGGATTTCCATCTTGATCCATCTTAAATAAGAAGAATTCAGGTTCTACACCGCAATTAAATGCCTTATAGCCCATAGCCTTCATCTTTTCTAAATTTCTCTTTAATATTCCTCTTGGGTCTCCCTCAAATGGAATATGCTTACCATTTTTACCTGGCTTATATACATCACAAATAAATCTAGCAACCTTACCATATAATGTATTTTCCCAGCTTAGAATTAAGAATGTATCTAGATCTGGATGTAAGAACATATCAGCTTCATATACTCTAACGAAGCCTTCAATTGATGAACCATCAAACATTACTTGGTTATCAAGTGCATCTTCTAATCTTGAAACTGGTATTTCAACGTTCTTTAAATTACCCATTATATCTGTAAACATCATACGAATATAATGAATATTCTCCTCAGCTACAATTTTTCTAATGTCTTCTTTTGTGTATCCCATATTAATCCCTCTTATATAATTTTAAGCAAAAATAAAAGTCGCAAAAAAATTTTTAATTTTGCGACTTTGCAAGTTCAATATTTATATTATATTCAAGCGCCTTTGCTCAAGAAATATAATACTAAAAATATAATAAATTGTCAATAAAACTATTCAGATTTATCTTCAATCCCCTTAGAAATTTCTGCTTGATCATCAGCAAATGCTCTAGCTTGCTTTTCTTGAGTCTTAGTAATCTTATCAGAATTCTCATCTTCTCTTTCAGATATAGTAACCTGTGGAAATGGAATATTGATATTATTCTTATTAAATAGAATATAGAATTCTCTATTTAAATCTCTTTGAACCTGATAAATATCTTGTTCACTACATTTTGCCATGAATAATAAATCTACAGATGAACCACCAAGCTCTGTAACACCCTTATAGAATGGTCCTTCTACAATTTCAGGAATATGCTTTTTAACTTCTTCTAAGTTATCTCTAATTACTAATTCTACTCTTTCTAATGACTCACCATAGTCGATAGACATTACGCATCTTGCAACTGATAATTCAGCTGTTTGGTTAACAATTGAAGAAATCTTTGAGTTGTTGATAATTTTAACGTTACCACCAGCATCAGTAACCTTAGTAGTTCTAATACCAATTTCTAAAACTGAACCTCTCCAGCCATCGATAACAACGATATCTCCAACCTGGAAATCACCTTCAAATACGATAAATACACCTGCGATAATATCAGCGATTAAGCTTTGAGCACCAAGACCTATAATTAAAGCCATGATACCTGCAGAAGCGATTAGAGCTGTTGTATTAACACCCCAAGCACTTAAGATTAATAAACATGCAATAATTATAACAGCCCATCTTAAGAAGCTTATAAATAATTTAACAATTGTAATTTGCTTATTAGAACCCTTAAATGTATGAGTCATAATAAGCTTAATTAATTGGAAAATTATTACTGTTATTACTACAATTTGGAATGTAGAAATAACGGCAGGTATTTTTTGATAGCATTGGTTAACAAAATCATTTTTTGTTATAGCCTTATTAAATACTGATTCAGCTCCAAATATCTGTTGCCAGAATACAAATACCATTATTGCTGCTACAAATAGCACACTTAGAATTACAACATTTCTTATTTTTTTATTAGTTTGTTTCTTATCCATTTTTCTTTCCCCTTATATTTTACAATCCTCTTTAATTAAGGTAATTGTTTTTTCTTGTTCATCTTCTTTTGATACACATGTTATTTCTAAAACTGCATGTGTTCCTAATAATTCATTTCCTTCGCCATCATAATTTACAATAGGAATTTTTTGCTCCCGATGTAAATCCTCTGTAAATGTACAATATGATACATTACTAAAATCATCAGTTAATGTCGCTGTAAAATTAGACCAATAACCAAAGTCATCATCAAACGACATTAGGAAATAGAAATATCCATCTACCGCACATCTACATTCCCAAGCGACCTCATAAAATTCTGTAACTCTTATCGGTGCTAATGTCTTAACGACATTTCTATATGCAACCGCATCAGATATTAAGCCCTTGTAGGTTATTACAAAGGTATAATTCATATTTTCAGTAAGGCCATCGACCTCACCAACATTACTGCCATTTTCTAAAGTGATACTATAGTTATAAAAATCATTATATACACTTAAGACAAGTGGCTCATTACAGCTAGCATCGATATCGTAGGATAAGGATGTATCTAAAACTGAAATTGAATTAACATTTAAGTTAACATCTGCTGTATTGACCAAATCTGCATTAAAGAAGGCTATTGCACCAACTATTGCAGCTACTGCCGTAGCAGCCGCTGTGGCAGCACCAGCTAGAGCGCTTGATGATGCACCTGCAAGTCTTGTTACATTTGATAAATCAGAGCTTCCTTCACTTGAGGGGCCCTCAGTAACGCCATTATCATTTTGTTCAGCCGATAAAACCTCTTCTGCAATATTTTCGTTATTTAGATTGAAATTATTTAATTCCGAATTAACTCCATTACCATTAAGCTCATTACTGTTGATAATTTCTTTAACCCGCTTATTCATTTCATCATTCATTCTTATCCACCTCCTTATCACAAGATTTATTAAATCTTACAATAAGGTATACGATTGCTGCGATACCTATAATATTTAATACTATTAAAGTAACTAAATAGCCAACAAAGCCTGTAGGAAGTATTGTTAATAATCCTAAAGCCTTCTTAGTTTTAAATGGCTTAGTTAATTTAATTAAATAAACTACGATAAATACTTCAACAACAAATGTTACTAAAAGTAATATTAATAACCAACCTAAATCAACAACCTTATTACCAATAACTGCATAGTTAGAGAAGTGAGTAGTCTTAAATACTAAGAATTCTCCTTCAACATATGTTTCTAATACCTCTAGGGTACCATCAGCATTGATAAATACAACTACTGGGTCATTAACATTCTTTAAATCATTAGCTAGAGGAATCTTAACAGTATAAATACCATCAAATTCATTAACAACCTCGTCTTTAGCAACAATAGAAATATCCATTACTCTAAGAACCTGTTTATTTGATACTAATTCCTCTAATTCCTCATCTGTCTTATTAATATCTGAAATGATACCATTATTCTTAGCATTGATGATATCTTCTGATGAGATGTTTGAATTTAATTCAACCTTTACTATGGCATCCTTATTAATACCTGTTGAAGATGAAATTATAACCTCATCAGATACGATGTTTGCAACACCTACATCATATAGATCATATATTGCATCTTCTGCCATAGAGGCCATCTGATAAATTAATTCAACTTCCTCGTCTTCAGTTTGGCACGCTTCTAATTCATTAATGCTTAAGACGTATTCATCTAAGATATCCTTTAGCTTTAATAATTCAAATTCATTATAATCATGTGTTTTTAATAAATTATTATAAACATCAGTAACTGAATTAATAGATCTAGATTGAGCCATTTGATGCTGTAGCTGAATTTGATATAAGATTCTTTGTCTATAAACCTCTTCTTTAAAGTTTTCTAGATAATTTTCTCTTGCATTATCATCAGTTTGAACGATATATTCTTGAGCCTTCAATTCTTCCTTTTGATGCTCTAAGACAGTTAAAACTGTAACCTTATAGCAAGTTCTAATTTGCTTTTCAATTGTTTCAATTACATTTGCCTTTTCCTGTTCAATCTTAGAAGCGTTAATTAAGTCTTCTATGAAGCTTGCAAATTTAGAATAGCCTAAATCACTAACTAATAAATCTAGAACAGCCTTAATATCATTAGTTAATACCTCAGTAGTTAATAAATCATCCTCTAAAGCAGTATTAATAGCTGATATATATTTATTATCCAAAACATATTCTTCTAATTCATTATAGTAGCCTAAAATCTTATTTAAGCCTTCCTCATCTGATTCTGTTATATCCTTAATAGATGTAATATAACCACCAATTGAAAGTAGCTTATTGGCTAAAATAGTTGGCATTGTAGCTAAATATAGGCTCTTTATATCATCAGCTGTAGCTAGCTTTGAGATATTATTAGCTAAATTAGCTGCAACATTATCTGATAAATAGCTATCTAATGATTTAACCACTCTAGTTCTATATGCTTTAAATGGAGCATCAGGATCAAATATTTCGAACTCTTTTACTATTTCACCTTCAGAGATGAAGTTATTTTTAAGCTTGATTGTCGCAGTCGCAATACCAATTTCTGTATTATTTTCTAATGCTAAATCATAATCCTCTACTCTTATTTCTCTACCATTTAATGAAATACTTATAGCAGGAGTAATAGGCTTACCTGTATAGGCCTGTTTAGCAATTTCAACAACTACATCCTCTAAGTTAACCTCAAATGGTAAAATAGTCCAGCTATATTCACCTTCAGTAATTAAGCCCTCATCATCGAAGCTAAATCCATCCTTTAATACGATATAGCAGGTATATGTTCCGGCATATCTTGCTGAATAATCACCATTTTTGATTTTTTCTATTGCTTGATCTAAGCCCTTTTCCTTTAAAATGTCCATCATATAGATGACTTTACCAGTGTATGAAGTTGAAGTATTATACATGGTTTTAGCTAAGATCATAAATTCATAGCTTATTTCTTCTTCATTTTTATAATTATTAATTAAGTTAATTGTTATTGTTGCTGTACCAGGTAAAACATTATTTGAATAGCTAGCCTCAAAGTCATCACTAGTTAATACATTATTGCCATAATATAATTCAAATTCAGGCTTAATTTCATTTCCTGTTGCGTAATATGTAGGAATTTGTGCATCAGCCATATTGAAATTAATATCTAAATCTTCTTTTGTTAATGTCTTTGGAATAATTCTAAATGTTGTTGTGCCTTCGGTTAAATATTTAGAATCTTGATATATTGCATATCCTTTATTTAAATAAACAGCCGCATGATATGTACCAACATTTTTAGCTTCGTCATCAATTACACTACCTTGACCAAAGTCTACGATATCATTAGCTTCCATAACATCATTAAAACTAATACTATTGTTATTAAATTCGATTTCTAAATCATCTAGAAGAATTACTTTCGTTCTAACATTTATAGTTTGGCTTCCATAGAATTCGCCATTACCATTAATAGTAATTACGTGTTCACCTGGAATAGAAATATCATATTCTTCAATTTCACACATTGCTTCATAACCAATTTCATTAAATGTTATTGTTGAAACGGTAATTTCTGGATTTCTTCCATCAAATTCATAAATGTATGTACCATCTACAATATCATCGAAACCGTTAATATCTAATACGGCATCCTTGAAATCATAATAGATATTAAATTCAAATATAATATCTTCAGTATTACTATAATTATTTAATAGTGTTATTTTTATTTGACCTTTTCCAGAATCTATATTCTCTGAATAATTAACTTCATAATCAGTATCTAAAACTAATTCAACACTACCATATTTTAATGTAAATTCAGGCTCTAATTCTTCGCCTGTTGCAATATAATGATCTTCTAATTCAATTGTTAAATCATCTTTAGTTAGTTTTTTAGCATAGATTTCAAATGTTGTTGTGCCTTCAGTTAAATAATTACCGTCATCATCAATTAATGCATAGCCCTTATTTAGTTTCATCGAAACATTATATGTACCAACATTCTTAGCCTCATCAATTGAAATAAGTGTTGCTGCATCTTCTAAATAATTAGCCTCTAATAATTCATCAAATGTAATATTTGAATTTGTATATTCAATTTTTAAATTTTTAATTTGAAGATAAATAGTTTCACAATTTATTTCTTGCTCACCATAAAAATCATTAATACCCTGTAATGTTAAGGTATGGCTTCCAGGCTTTGAAATATCATACGATAAAATACTACATGAATTTTCATATTCAACATCTTTATATGTTACTTTTGCAGTTATTGTTGGATTTGTTCCATCGAATTCATAAACATAAGTATTTTCAGTATAGTCATCAAATCCTTCTAAAGTTACTTCAGCTTCTTCAAAATCATAATAGATGTTAAATTCAAATTCTATATCTTCATCATTTGAATAATTATTCTTTAATGTAATAGATATTAATCCTTTTCCTGCAGTTATATTATTTGAATATCCAGCTTCATAATCAGTATCTAATACTAACTGGGTATCATCATATTTTAATACAAAGCTAGGAGTTATTTCTTCGCCTGTAGCTAAATAATAATCATCAAGCTCAATTGATAAATCATCTTGTGTTAACACCTTAGCTATTACTTCAAATGATATAGTAGCTTCTGTTAAGTATGCTTCTTCATCTTCATCAAATATTGCGTAGCCCTTATTTAGCTCAAATGTAATATTATATGTGCCTACATTCTTAGCTTCATCAATAGATGTAACAGTACCGCAGCTGGCAAGTGAATTTGCAGCTAACAATTCTTCAGATGTAATAATTGAATTTGTATATTCAATTTTTAAATCTTTTACCAATTTTGCTTCTGTCTTACAGCTTATAGTTTTTTCACCGTAGAATTCACCAACACCATATAATCTTAATGTATATGTTCCTGGATCAGAAATATCAAATTCAACTATTTCAATGCCTTCTTCAAATGTTAGGCCATTATAAGTAATTGTTTCGATAGATAAATTTGGGTTTTCTCCATTAAATTGATAAATATAAACACCATCTTCAAAGCTATCGAAGCCTTCAAGTTCAAATTCGGCATCATTAATATCATAATTTAAAATCGTAAATTCAGTTTCTATTGATCCAATAAAATCATTTTTACCTTCGATTCCAATAACACCACTAGATAATACATTATCGCCATAAATAATATTATAGTTGCTAGAATCTATTTTTTCTTCATTATATAAAACCTTAATAGTTGGCTTTAATTGCTCGCCTGTTGAAATATATGTTGGATTATCATAACCCTCTAATTTATCAACAAATACAATTGTTGTATTACCTGAAAGTAAGATATTTTCTCTTATGATGAAGCTAATTTCTAATTCTCCACCATATTCACCTAAGCCTCTAATATAGATAGTTCCTAATTCTTCTAAATTATCATCATAATCAACTTCATAATCAGTATCTAATGTTAAACCATCTACAGTAACTATAGGCTGTATAGATGAACCAGTATATAAGAAATAACAATTATCATCATCTTGATAATCAAAATCAATATTATTAGCTGATATATAATCTGAAATATCCTTACCTTTTATTTCAAATTCTAAATCTAGAGTTTCAATTTCAGCCAAGCTAATATTTGAAGTTAATATATTAACATGAATCTTACCTGTTCCAGCTTCAGTATTATCTTCATAAGAAGCTATTTTGAAATCAGTTCCTTCTGTTAAAGTAATATCTACACCTTCACCTTTGAAATTAATTTGAGAGATTAAAGGTTCAACCGCACTTCCATCTGATTTTAAACCATATGAAGCCTTATCATATGTTGGAGTAACTTCAATTTCTAATTCTGGGTTTGGATAGATAAATGCGTTAACTGTAATTTCTTTTGTTGCTGAAGTAACATATTCATTATCAACTTTAAATCCATAGCCTGGATTTGCAGTAATAAGCATATCATATGTTCCAGCATTTAATACATCCTCATCACAAGAAATTGATTTAATTGATGAGCTTGTATAAGTAGTAACATCAATATTTTTACCATTATAATCAAAGCTAACATCAGATAAATCTATCTCATCCATATTAATATGAGCATTTAGATTTACAATTCCATGATAATTACCCTTACCAGTAATAAAGATATTCATCGGTCTAGCCTCAACCGAATGACCGTTATAGGTTCCTGGATTAACATTATTAAAAGCTACTACCTCATAATCTGTTCCTTCTACTAAGGTAGCTCCTTCATGTCTTATTGTTAAGGTTGGTGTTATTTCTTCACCTGTGAAATTATATTTAATTACAGATAAATCTGAATTATATTCTGCCACCAAAGGATCATCTTCAAGACTAATATCGTTTGAAGTTAAAGTAACTAAATCTTCATTTTCTTCAGCAAGCGTAATATCAAATTCTTTTACGCCACTGACAAAACCAAAGCCTTGAATTTGAAGCTTTATCTGATCAGCATTTGGAATTACATATATTTCATAATATTGACCATCAGCAGGATTTAATAACTCAAATCCATCAGCAATAATCTTAACATCATTGCTAGAAGGGTGTTGATCAAATGGATATTTATCATTATGTAGGATTGTTAAATCTTCAATTTTATATTTAGAAATATAAAATCCTATTTCTTTAGAACCAGCATAATTACCAATACCTTTTACTATTACATATTTTTTATATGGATCAAAATTAACATAATCAGTATCTGAATCCTCTATAATCTCATAATCAGTATCTTTTACTAATGTTTTTGTTACACCATTATGAGATAAAGTAAATGTATCAAATGTTGGTATAATCTTTTCCTTTGTATAAATATATGTTGGGGCATCATCATATGAGCTATGATTACCACTAAATGTGAAATTAGCTGTTTCAATTGATGGGCATAAATTAATTTCGTGTGTTACAGTTCCTGTGTATCCACCACTAAATGTAAAAATAAATTGAACCCTATATACATCAAAATTACAATCATCTCCAATAATACCAGGAGTATTACTAGCATCATAATAATGTTCTTGATTATCAGAATCTAATACCTTAACTTCCAATGAATAGTTAACATCAGCTTCTAAAGTAAGATTATTATATGAAACCTTGCCAGAAAAGTCATATATAATTTCTCTTCCTTCGTTTAAAACATATGCTAAATCTTCGGTAGGTAACCCTTCAATAACTAATTTATCACCTAAATCAGAATCTTTAATTTCAGCAAAAATATAATAGCTAACATATGCTGAACCAGCATAATCACCCATACCCTTAACATAAATTTGGAATACATAATCTGATGGGCCAATATATGACCTACCTGAATCTAAATCTATTATATAATCTTGATTTAATACTAATTCTTTTCTACTATCACCATTTACAAAAGTAACCTTATCAAATTCTGGTAATACTTGTTCCCCTGTAAAGGCATAAACTGGAGTGTCACCAGAAGTTGAAATATTATTCTTAAATTCAACTTCAATATGATCTTGAAGTGATGGGCATAGCTTTTGTTCAAGCACTACTTTTCCAAAATATTCACTAGTAAATGTAAATGTATAAACAATTCTATATACATCACCATTTGCCATATCAGAAGTTAAGCCTATAGTATCTGAATTATATCGGCATTCATTACCTTCAGCATCTAATAGCGTATATTCAGATGAATAGTTTTCACTAGTTAATTCTACATCATTATATTTTACTGTTGCGTCGTTTAGAGTAGAAGTCATATTTACAGGTCTACCTACACCAATTGTATAATCATTATTTCTATCTAAATGTAAACCATCAATAACTAATTTATTATTTTCTAAATCAGCATTTGTTATTACAGTTGAAACAATTCTAAAGCTACCATTTTTAGGATCACCACCATAGTTACCCATAAATGAAACCTCATATGTAGCTTCACCTAAATCAACATTATCTAAATAAGTAATTTGATAATCCTTATTTTCTATTAAGGTATTATTATATTTATCCGTTAAAACTACAGTAGGTGTAACAGCTTCTCCTGTATATAATGCATATCCATCACATTCAAAATCAACAAAAGATGAATCTAGCGCTTCTATTTCAACCATTACAGGGATGCTACCACCAAAATTATTGATACCATTAATGTAGAAATAATAATCGCCACCTACATTCTTCATTTCATCAGGTAAATCAGAAATCTCAAAATCTGTACCTAGTGTTAATGTAGTTAGCACTCCTTTTATTTCAAGCTCCAATTCAAAATCAGGTACTATATTACTACCTGTGTAGGTATAGTATAAATAACTAATTTCAGTTCTAGCGTCATCCTTAGGAACAATTGTAGCTGAATCAATTCTTGGAACAATTAATGTATTATATGTAAATGTTCCATAATATTGATCTATAAATTCAATAGTTGTTGTAGCATAATACACACTACCATCGGCATCAGAATTTGATATTCCTGACTCAGAACCATTAGTGTGGATATTACCAGCACTATCCTTTACAACTGTTACAATTTTATAATCTGTATCTTTAGTTAATTCCGCTCCATTATAGGTGATTGTTGGATTTGGAACATATGTTTGACCCCTAGTTATAGAGTAGTCACCATTATCTAATCCTTCAATTTTAAAATCATCTTCTGTTAATACAGTACCTGCAACATTAAATGTACCAACGATATTACCACTAACACTTTCTCCAGCAATAATATTTTCACTATCTAACGCAATTGTAAATGTTGCGATACCAAATTCCGTATTATTTACATAAGTGATTTCATAATCATCATTTAATGTTAATACTTCATTATTCTTATTTTTAATTGTTAAATCTAAAGTAGCCTCAGCTCCGTTTTTAACAACATAAGGCTCTATTCCTTCAATAATAACTGGAACAATAAAAAATGGAAAAGCTGCCACTCCATAATAATTACCCTTAAATGTTATATTTAGATTTAATAATTCATTTAAATTCCAATTACTAACACTTAAATCATAATCAGTTCCCTCAGTTAATAATTCACCATCATATCTTATTACTAAATCAGGATATTTTGGTGTGGCAGAATAGAATAATGCATCATAATCATTATATTCAATATCCCACTTAAGATCCCATGTTAATTCTGAGTCGCCCCAAGCTCTATTAGCTAAATGGAACTCAACATCAAATGAATCCTTATAATTATTTCGACCTGTGATTGTTGCAATACCAATATTATTATCAGTATCAAATTCATATGACACGTCATAATTAATAGAATCTATCGTATAAATATCACTATAATTTGTATCATAAATTTGAATATTTAGCTGAGTATCCTCTCCAATATAATGTGCATTACTATCAGCATTATAGGTCATAGATTCATCATTTAAGCTTTTAGCTGTTAAAGAATAGCTTATATTGCATATACCAGCATAATCGCCAATACCTTCTGCCTCTAAAGTCAAAGGTGAAGCGGAATTTACTGAGCCAAATAAATAGCTAGAATGAACATCAAAGTCTGTTCCATAAACTAATGTTTTTTCTTCACCCTTTATAGTCATCTTTAAATTAAATGGTGGAGTTTTTAAGCCATATTGGAACTGAATACTATCGCTTATCATTGTTGCACCATCTAGTGCTTCAACTGTAGCGCCTTCGATTGAAGGACATAGCTTAATTGTTTTATCTACATATCCACCATAATTACCATCAAACACAATTCGTAAAACTACATCATAAACTGTTCCATCAGCATCTGAGGCAAATAATGTTGTAACATCCTCATCCGCTTCAAATAATTGAGGAATATAGAAATAAACATCGTAATCTGTGCCTCTAGTTAATGTATCACCAAAATTAACATTACCATCCCAGCTTAAAGTAAAGTTAGAGCCAATGGTATAGCCCATATTTTCTAATCCTGTAACTTCTACTCTTTCATCATTTTCAGTAAATATAGCTCTTTTAGCATGCCAATAAATCTCTAACTGATTATCTGATGTTTTTAATTCCCTATAATAACTGCTATTATATTGATCCTTATATTCAATTATTACATATTTATTATTTATATTTTTAATTATAGTTGTATACTCTCCAACTGAGCTAGCAGTACCATCTGTAATTGAAATATATTCAGCATAATCCTGACCTAAATTAGCAAAAGGAGCTGCTGTACCACCTAGTAATTCAACTGACATTCCATCAGAAATACCATATTCCCATAATTGAATTAATTTATCACAAATATAATAATAGAAAGTATCAATTCTTGTTTCTCCACTAAAAACATATGTTTCGTCTTCATCAATTAATGTGATAGTTACTTCTTTTCTTCCAACACTTGTACAATCTTCAGGATATGTAATTTCATAATCGGTACCTAACACTAATGTTTCACCATTATAGGTTAATACTAAATCATCAATTTTGATTTCTTGTCCAGTATATTCATAGAATCTAGTAAAGTTATATAAAACAACATTTTCCTCATCTTCTGCATGAACACTAGTCATATTTAAAAATAACAACAAAGTTGCTACTATAATTGTTATTAATAATGTGATTTTCTTCTTCATATATATCACGTCCTAATATTTTGATTTTTAAAAGCAAAAAAACCCTAAATATTATATCATAATATTTGTAAAATAAAAACGCTTTTATAATTGTGAATTATCATTTTTTAAATAATAGAGTATAATATTAAAAGAGGGTGATAAAAATGGTAATTAAATTTAATCATTATTTTCCTTATGTAAATCAAAATAGGAAAATTCATCTATATATTCCAAA
>CAMOUK010000004.1 GCA_946626535.1 uncultured Caryophanales bacterium | reverse complement strand
CTTTTTTTAAATATTTTTTAAATAATCTTCAATTTCCTTCTTATGCTTTCCATAAAAAATAATATGATGATTACCACAAGGCTTTGAAAGTATATTTGAAATATCGTTATCAAATAAAACCTCTATTTGTGTTCTACATAAATTTGGATCATCTAGATTTCTAATAATTTTACCTTCCTCTAGGAAATAATCACATAAATTACTAGATAATCTAAATACTGTAACATCATCCTCATATAGATAGCCTTTTATCGCAACACCAGTTCTAGATTCAAAATGAGTATCAAATTTATAATCCTTTACCATATTTAAAGGTATAGTACAATGCGCAAAGACTATTTTTTTATTTTCTACATCTATTCTTGATGGATTAGCCTGGAAAACATCATTTCCACTTATTCTTTTAGCTACAAGCATTGATATCATAGCCATGATATCTCCCTCACAGCTTGAAATGATATTTTTATCATTTAATAATGCCAATCCTAAACATCCTGTAGATTTTAAAGGCTTTAAAAGATCGAAACATCTAACGCTAAAACCATCAAGCTTATTTTTTAAACAAATATTTGAAAAGGCCTGATAAATCTTTTTAGCCTTATTTAATTCTTCTTTATCAAAATCCTTTAAATCAATCTTTAAATTATCAAAGCTAAATTTATCAAATTCATTTTTAACCTCATCTAGGCTAATATCAACTAAATCAATCCCAAATTTATCCTTAACAGCTTTATAGTTTGGAATTGATGAAATTAGCCAATCAGATGGCTTACCTATAACACCAAGCTTTGAATTACTAATTTCCTTAATATTTTTATTAATTCTTTCTAGCTCCTTTATTCTTTGGCCAATATATGAAATATTACCATGAATAATTTCACCCTTTTTATTATTTAGATTAAGATAAGTTAATATTTCTAAGGATGCTGCTAAGCTATTATTATTTCCTGAAGTTAAAAAATAATAAGGCTCCTTTAATTTATCAAATTCATTTAAAAATAATCCTTCTGATCCACCTGATGATATAAATATAAGCTTTAGATCACAATCATAATCATCTAGGCTAGAAAATACAATTTTATCATTAATATTATTTTCAATTTCAGAAATAAATTTTTTAGTTCCAATATCAAATTCATCATAGGTATGTAATGATGATTTAAATGAAGATAATTTAATCACTATTATTCCTCCATTTCCTTTTTAGCTATTTGATAAGCAAATTTACCATTAACTAAGGCTATAGGTGTTCCACCAGGAAGATATAGCCACTGATTTGCCATAACAAAATTTGCTAAATTATTTATTTTAAAGCTTCTTACAAAATGATTAGCTTTTGGTATTAGGCTATATGTCATAAATGTTCCCTTATATGAATTATTATATCTTTCATAGGTTAAAGGTGTAACAACATCTAAGGCTATAAACTCCTCATTATAAAGGCTTTCAAGCTTATTTTTATAAAATGATGATATTTCATCCTTAAGCTTTTTATAAGACTTTTTATCAAGTGATTTTAAATAATCATAATCCTTATCATAGGTTGTAAGCATGACAGATATAGTATAATAGCCATCATTTGATAGGCTCTTATCATAGCCATACCATCTAAATGATAAATAATCATATTTATTATTTAAGAAGCTATATTCTTCTATTTTTTTAACTAAAACTTCATTATCAAATACCTTTTTAGTTTTAAAATTTGCGATAATAAAGCTATACGTTGGATATGTTTTATCCATATTATCATATGGTAGCATATCATATTTATTTTTTAATAAATTATTAAATGTATAATGAACATCGATGCTTGAAATTACATAATCAGCATATATTTTTTCATTATTTAAAATAATACCTTTTGTAATACCATCTTCGATTAATAATTCATCAACATTTGTATTATATTTTATTTTTCCACCTAAATTAATAAAATTATTTACTAAATTATTTCTAATAGTATTAGATCCGCCTAAAGGAAGATCTGCGTTACCATTCATAAAATTACCTAAGGTCATTAGAAAATAAAAGGCACTAAAGGTTTTATTAACCATTGAATTTAATAAAGAATATCTAATTACCTTAGAGTTGAATTTATATGCTAATTCTTCCATATTAATTTTCATATAAGAAATAGTTTTTCTTAAGATAGATTTTTCTGGAATAATAGGATAATCTATTAAATCATAGGCAATATCAGAATAATTTTCATAACAGTTTAAAGCTTTTATAGCCTCAATTAGCTTTTCAATTTCTTCTTCATCATTTTCTGAATATTTTAATAGTTCACTTCTAAATTCTTCCACACTTCTTCCAATATGAAAAATGTTTCCCTCATACTCAGTTGTATAAAAATATTTTAATTTAACAATTTCAGTATTATTTAGTCCACCAACAAGCTTCCATAGCTCATTAATTTTAGTGCCATCCTTTGTTCCTATCATCCAGTGAAGGCAGCCATCAATAATCTGATTTTTTCTTTTCCAGGTTGTCAAAAAGCCTCCTGCATATGGATTTTTTTCATATATGGTAACATCATAGCCATCCTTTTTTAGTAAGATAGCTGATGTAAGACCAGATATGCCAGCACCTATCACTATAACCTTTTTCATTTTTTCAATCCTACTTTTTCTTTAACTTTAGATACTAATTCAGTAATTGTTACTCTAGCTCCATTAATTTTTATTCTAAAGCTTGGGTATCTAGTATTTAGCTTTGCAAGCTTTTCATAAGCTTTAGTATTTTTAATATATTCTTTTGCCTTATCAAGCTCATCAAGAGTAAAGTCTTTAAATTGTGATAGCTTTGATATAATAGTTGCCATCTTTACATGCTTTGTTGTTGAAATTATAGTATCAACAATAAATAAGACAAAAATAACTATAAATAAAGACCATTTTAGAGCTGTAATTTCAATAATTTTACTTACTAAATTACCTACAACATAGGGCTGTAAAACATAGATAACTAGGGCTACTAAAGCAGTAAACATCAAAGAATTTCTTAAGCATACTCTTCCATTAATATTTAAAAACTTATCAGAATAGTCCCACCATCTCTTTTTAAACATTAATTCCATAAAAAATGAAACTATATATTCTAAAGATGATGTTATTAAAAAGCCCAGTGGTAAGACTAAATACCAATAATTATAAGCCCAATTTAGGCTTACGAGGATTAGTAAAGCACCAAAGCCATAAATTGGTACTAATGGTCCAAATAAAAAACCTCTATCGCCTATATGCTTAGTTATTATTGCTACATAGACAACCTCACATATGTAGCCTAAAAATGAATATATAATAAAATAAAAAAAATAAGTAATAAAAATATCCATAATACACCTACATTATATAGATAAAAAAAGTGGCATAGCCACCTTAATTAAATATTTGTTAATTTCTTGAAAGTAATTTTTGTATCGCCAGAAATAATTTCTTCTAAAGCTTGACCAACTGGCTTTACACATTTAGGATCTTCAAGAGGTGTATAACCATCTTCTTCCTCAATGATTCTTGCACGTCTTGCGGCAGCATATGCTAATTTATATTTTGAATCAATTACCTCTAGTAGCATATCTACTGAAGGGTAACGCATTCCATCTACATTTTTACTCATAATTTATTTCACCTCATAACAGCAATTATTATATCATAATAATTAATAATTTCAAAGAATTATTCTTCTTCACCAATTAATTCATAGTATTTATCGATTGAACGATATGTTCTAGCGTGCTCAGCTCTGATTATCGCAAGAATTCTATCGGCTGCGTTATTAACCTCATCATTAACAACGATATAATCGTAGAATTTAGCCTTTTTAAACTCTCTATTAGCCTTTTCTATTCTCTTATTAATAATTTCATCAGATTCTGTTCCTCTAGACTTTAGACGCTTATATAGGTCTTCCTTTGAAGGTGGAACAATAAAGATCATTACACAATCTGGAACCTTTCTTTTAACTTGAAGTGCACCTTCAACCTCAATTTCAAGTACGACCTCATGACCCTCATCTAGCTTTTCATTTACCTTATCTAATGGCGTACCATAATAATTTCCTACGAATTCAGCATATTCTAGGAATTTATTATTCTTAATTCTATCCTCAAAGTCTTCTTTAGTTGTGAAATAATAATCTACACCATCAACCTCTCCAGGTCTTTTTGGTCTAGTAGTCATAGAAACTGAATATGTTAGCTTATGATTTTTCATCTCAAATAGAGCTTTTCTAACAGTTCCCTTACCTACACCAGAAGGTCCTGATATTACAATTAATAGTCCTCGTTCATCTAGCTTCATTTAAATAAACCCCTTTACAAATTAATAATATCATTTTCTAACACTTGAAGTGAAGAAATAATTGTATCAATTATGAAAATAACGTTTTCACTAGTCGCAAAGCACGAATAATAAAGATAAACTATATTATCATTTACCAAAGCCTTTAAATATTTTGATTTATTATTAAAATCCTTTATAGCTTTAGAATCACCACGCTTAATATTTATGATGAAGGTTAATTCTTCTGCCCGATTATCAACCTTTATATTTGGATATAAGGTAATATCATTATCTAGACTAATAGAAAATGAAATAATTGAATCCTTTACATCATATTCAATTTGTCGTTCATTAAAATTTTTATTAATTATTTCTGTTAAGCTCTTTTTACTAAATAATCCCATCTTTTAAAGCTCCTCTAGATAATTATTAAAATAATTATAACATTATTTATATAATTTTGAAATAGTAGAAAAACAATATTTATTGTGATATATTATTTATGGTGAATTTTTTATGTTTGATGGTATATTTTTACAAAAAATAAAAGATGAAATAAATTTCTTAAAAACTGGAAGAATAAACAAGATTAACGAAATTAGTAATACTGATTTCATTTTTTGTGTTAGGAGAAATAATCAAAATTATAATTTAATAATTTCTTCTTCATCTAATTATTCTAGGATTCATCTTACAGCTAAAGAATATGCATACCCTCAAAATCCTAAGAGCTTTACAATGTTTTTAAGAAAACACATTCAAGGCTTTTTTATATCTGATATTACTACCTATTCTTCTGATAGAATTATTATATTTACCCTAGAAGGCTATAATGAGCTTTCTGATAAATCAAAAAAATATTTAATTTGTGAGGTTATGGGTAGATATTCTAATTTAATATTAACTGATGATAATTATATCATTTTAGATGCCTTAAAGCACGATGGAATAGGTGAATATAATAGAACTATTCTTCCACACGCTAAATATGAATTTCCTATAAATAATAAGCTAAATCCATTTGATTATAGCTATGATGAATTAAAGAAGCTGATTATAGATAAAAAAATAGAATCACCAGCTGATTATATTAATTTATTTAATGGTGTATCACTTAATTTAGTTTCGCATGTTTTTAATAATGATAACCATATCGATAATTTTTATGAGGCTATAAATGCTAAAATAATTCCATCAACCTTTATAAATGAAAAAGGTAAGCTTGATTTTTATTTTAACCCATTTAATTATGAGCCCATAAATACATATGATAGCTTATCAAATATGCTAGATGAATTTTATTATCAAAAGGAAAATGAAGCAAATATAAAAATTAAGACAAATGATTTATCTTCTTTTATATCTAGACAGATAAAAAAATATGAAAAGAAAATAATTAAATTAAATGAAGATCTTCTAGATACTCAAAATAAGGATAAATATAGGCTATATGGCGAGCTTTTACTATCAGCTCCTAATCTTAATCAAAAGGAAAAGGAAATCATCTTATTTAACTATTATGAAAATAGTGATATTAAGATACCTCTAGATAATAAGATATCTATCTTAGATAATTCAAATAAGTATTTTAAACTATATCAAAAATGTAAAAATTCAATTTCTCATATTAATGAACAGCTTGATATCGCAAATGATGAGTTAAATTATTTTAAGCTTCTATCATATCAGCTAAAGGATGCTAATATTAATGATGCCTTAGAAATTCAAGATGAATTAATTAAGAATAAATACTTATTTAAAAACACATCTAAAAATGTAAAGAAAAAGCCTACCATCTTAACATTTATAGTAGATGAGGCATTAATTTATGTTGGAAAAAATAATATTCAAAATGATTATATAACAAATCATTTAGCTAAAAAGGAAGATTATTGGTTCCACGTTGAGCATGATTCAGGATCACATGTAGTTATTAATTCAGAAAACTTGACAGAAAACTTAATTAGAACAGCCGCAAATCTTGCTGCCTACTATTCTAATTTAAGAGATTCTTCTTCAGTTCCTGTAGATTATACTAAAATTAAAAATGTTAAAAAGATACCTGGTAAAAAGGGATGCTTTGTAACGTATAAAAATCAAAAGACAATATATATTGATCCTGATATTAATATTATAGAGAGCTTGGTTAGAAAAAAATGAACGAATATAAAAAATTTGGATATTATTATGATGAGGTTATGCAAAAGCTTGAATATGACCTTTGGGTTGAATTTGTAGAACCTTATTTAAAAAAGGAAGATAAAATACTTGATTTAGCCTGTGGTACAGGAACCTTTATTACAATGTTAAAGCTTAAAGGTTTTGATGTATGTGGTCTTGATTTATCTTCTTCTATTATTGAAATAGCTAAGGAAAAGGCTAAAATTAACCATTTACAAATTCCATTTTATGTAATGGATATGGTAGATTTTAAGCTTGATAATAAATTTAATGTTATTACTTGCTTCTTCGATTCAATTAATTTTTTAAATAATAAAAATAAAATTAAACAGATGCTAAATAATATTTATAATCATTTAGAGTATAATGGTTATTTTATCTGTGATATATTTTCTAAAGTATTACTTGAAGAATATGATGGTTCTTCCCTATGTGAGGATTATTATAATTTTAAAATTGATTGGAAAACAAAAAAATCATCTCCAACAAGTCTAAAGCATGTAATTAAGATTATTGAAGATGACCAAGAGATTGTAGAATCATATAATGAATATTATTATGAAATAAAAGATCTTTTAAATGATAAGTTTGAGCTTATTAAGGTCTCTGGTGATTTTAATGATGATTTGACTGATGAGGATGAAAGAATATTATTAGTATTTAAAAAGAGGAGTTAAACTCCTCTTATTTTAATATTGGTTTACCATTTTTAAATGATTCAACTATAACAGCTGATTCTAATTTTACACCTTGTTCTAATATTTTTTGTCTTCCACCCTGGAAGCCTTTTTCAATTACAATTCCTATTCCTACTATTTCAGCACCTGCTTGTCTACATAAATCTATTAAGCCTAAACAAGCATTTCCTTCAGCTAAAAAATCATCTATTATTAAAACTTTATCATTCTTAGATAAAAATCTTTTATCTACTGATACTACATTTGTAGTCTCCTTGGTATATGAATATACGATAGTTTGATATACATTTGTTTTATCTAAAACCTTAGAGGAGCTCTTTTTAGCAAATACTAAAGGTAAATAGCCTAAATGATTAGCAACTGTAATACCAAAAGCAATACCTGATGTCTCAATTGTTAATATTTTAGTAGCGCCTTCAAATTTAGAAGCTAAATAAGCTCCAATATCATCCAAAAGCTTTGTGTCAATTTGGTGATTAATAAAAGAATCTACTTTTAAGATATTTTCACCAATTACTACACCATCTTTATATATTCTATCTTTTATTTCTTGCATAAATATCGCCTCTTTTATATTATATCTCATAATAAAAAAAACTTTAAGAATTTCATCTTAAAGTTTTCATTTTTAAATATTTTCTAATTCAAAATATGTATTTCTAAATGAAAATACAAATTGTTCTAAAGATGGGATATTACCATCTTTTTTCATTTGTTCTAATAAGATATTTGCATCATCATATAGTACTTGGGCACCCACATTTAGGGCTAGATTTCTAATAGATGAAATATAATTATATAGCTCATCTACTAAATTATTTGATACTAAATTAGTAATTTTATCTACAGCACCATTAAAATTTTTTAAGAAATTATTTTTATTCTTTTCAAATAATTGATTTGAATTAGCTAAATTTCTTAAGGCTACATTTTTATCTACGTATTTCATACTTCAAATCACCATCCATATTACTTAAAATATTTGATGAATAAAAAGCTTTGATAGCATCAATTAAATAATCTAAATCCTTTACACCAGCTGTTTCATATGCTGAATGCATCGCAAGCTGGGCAAGACCGATGTCAACTGATGGAATAGATACATTAGCTAGTGAGATAGCACCAAGTGTAGAACCACCAGGCATGTCACTTCTATTTGTATTATCTTGATATAAAGCATTTGCTGCCTTACAGATTTGTTTAAAATAAGCTGAAGAAAAAGCATCAGTTGTATATGAGCCTCTTGCCGCATTTTTTATAACTATTCCACTATTTAGATAGCCTGGATTAAGCAAATCATATTTAGCTGGATAAATAGGGTTAAAGCCTTGTGCGTTATCAGCTGAAATAATAAATGAATTTGCTAAAGCAATCTTATTTTCTTCTAAATTATAGCCTAGGCTAAATGAAATTCTTTCAATTATATCTAAAAGTAATGTAGATGCTGCTCCATCTCTTGTTCTAGATCCTATTTCTTCTGAATCAAATAATGCACAAATATTAATAGCCTTTGATCCATTTGCTTCTGTTAAAGCCTTAATTAAGCCATATGAGCATTCTAGATTATCAATTTGTGGAGCCATGATAAAATCATCAAGTAATTGGCCTCTATCAATTAATGCTAAGAATAGATCATATGATAAGATTTGTTCTGGCTTGACATTTAATTTTTTAGCTATATCTAATAGTAAATTAGCATTTGAAATATTTCTATCACCATAGATTGGTGTAATTTCAGTTGGACTAATTTTAACACCATTATTAACTTCTCTATTATAATGAATAGGAAGATTTGGAATCATACAAACTGGCTTATCAAAAGAGAATAAAACAGGTTTAATATTACCATTTTCTTCTACCATTACTCTACCTGCGATATCTAGTGGTCTATCAAACCAAGTATTATATATTGGTCCACCATAAACCTCTGTAGATAGCTTATTATATCTTTGATCATCAAACTTAAAGTTAGGCTTTAATTTAAATGTTGGTGAATCAAGATGAGCAGCTGTAATGTTATATGATAAGATATTATCATTTGGAATTGTAAAGGCTACTAATGAAGCATTATTTCTTGTTAAATAATACTTATTACCTCTTTTTAATTCCCATTTTTGACTTTCACTTAACTTAATGAAGCCATTTTCATTTAATATATTTTCAAATTCAGCACATGCATGAAATGCAGTTTTGCTTGTTTTTAAAAATTTTAAGAAGTCTTTAATGTTAGACATATTATCTCCTATTCTAGGTTATCCATAAATTCCTTAAAATATGCTGGTAGCTCTGAATCAAATTCCATAAACTTTCCGGTTGTTGGATGAATAAATCCAATTGTTTTTGCATGTAGGAATTGTCCTTGATCACCTATTATTTTTCTTTTTCTACCATATACCTTATCACCAACAAGTGGATGACCGATATATTCTAGGTGTACTCTTATCTGATGAGTTCTACCTGTTTCTAATACACATTCAATATATGTAAATTCCTTAAATCTTTTTAATACCTTGAAGTTTGTGACAGCATTTTTACCGTTTTTATCTACTGCCATCTTTTTTCTATCTTCTTTAGATCTTGCGATAGGGGCATCTATTTTTCCCTTATCCTCTTTAATAACACCATATACTAATGCATGATAGCATCTTTTACAAGTATGGTTCTTTAATTGTTCAGTTAAGGATTTTGAGGCCTTATCATTTTTAGCAACCATTAATAATCCTGTTGTATCCTTATCAATTCTATGAACGATACCAGGACGTTCTACACCATTTATACTTGATAAATCATCAAGCTCATATAAAAGTCCATTAACTAGAGTTGCTTCTTTAGTAGTTGATGATGGATGAACTACTAAATTTTTTGGTTTATTTATAACCGCAACATCACTATCCTCATAAACGATATCTAGCTTTAAATCCTCAGCTTCTATTTCTAGCTCTTTAATTTCGATATCCTTTATAGTTATTTCATCATTTAAGCATAGCTTATAGGATGGCTTAACTACCTTATCATTTACTAAAATCTTTTCATCCTCGATGCATTTAAGGATGTAGCTTCTAGAATAATCAGTTTTAATTTGGGCTAAGGCCTTATCTAGGCGCTCATTAAGATACTTTTCTTCTACTTTTATTTTTTCCATTTTCTCTTCTTTCCTTTAAGAATAATTCATCGATGGCAAAAATAATTAAGCCAACTACTAAAAATGCATCTGCCAAATTAAATACTGGGAAGCTAGATTTAAATACTGCCCTAAATAAATTATCTAGAGGCTCTAAAATAATCATATCGACAACTCCTGGTCTTCCACCATCTGAAAGCTTATTATAATAAGGAATTATCGCTATTGCTCTATCTATTAGGTTTGAAAAACAGCCAGCTAAGGCTAAAGTAATACCGATTGAATTAAGCTTTGCCTTCTTCCAATTATTTTTCATGGCAATAAAGCCAAGTAAAATAGTTGCTAAAATACTTACTATAACTAAAAACCAAGTCATATTATCAAGTAAGCTCCAAGCCATACCAGTGTTATACTGACAATCTAGCTTTAAAACATGTGGAATAGCTTCAAAACCATCCCAAGCATTTCTTTGCGCTAGATATTTAGTTAGCTGGTCAGCAAAGCATAATATAAAAAATATTATACAAGTGATTACCAAATAAATCACCCCTTTTTAAATATGATAAATAATAATTAATATTATATAAATTATTATCCAGAAAATAAGTGAATTAATAAAGGCTCTATAATATATTCCTTTAATCTTATCATCACTTATAAATTTATAATAAAACATAAATATTAAATAGATAAATATAGAAGCTAATGTGGCAATTAAAAAATAAATTAAATTTAGATATTTAGTATAAACTAAATAATTAATTAATATAGTAAGTGGTCCAAGAATAATTAAAAAGCTTAATATAAATGAAAATAATAGAGCTATAAATTTATCCTTTTTAGATATATTTAAGCTTTTAAATTCATTTTTAATTTTCTTATAATTCATATAAATAGTTGGTAGCCTCATCAAAATTAGATACCTTAATTAGCTTCATCTTAGTATTTAATTTATCGTAGGCTTTCTTAGCCTCTTCATAGTTTTCTTCTGGACATAAAAATATATCCACATTAGATAAATATGCAGTATATATTTTTTGTTTTATTCCACCGATTTTACCCACTGTACCATTTATATTAATTGTTCCTGTGCCACATATTTTTAAGCCCCTAGTATAATCAAAATCAGTTAATTGATTATAGATAGCTAAAGCCTGCATAAAGCCTGCTGAAGGGCCTCCAGTATTTGTCTTTTTAATATTAATTTTAGGATTTAGGTCATCATAATTTAGATCATAATAATCATAACCATAAAATAAATTAGTTTCTTCTACTACAATTTCTTCATTATTTCTTTTTATAGTAAAATAATCTAATTCATCATTTTTTAATACCTCTGATAAATAGCTTCTAAATTCATTTCTTCCTATAGATGCTTCTACATCATTAATTTTATATAATAAATCACCAATTCTAAGAGGTGTATTTTTATTATAATAGGTTATTTTTAGGCCTAAATAGCTATAATTAACCTCTTTATTAGCCTTTTTATAGGCATAAATAATAGATGAATCTATAGAAGATTTTTTTTGAATTTGACCAGCATTATATGATTCTATATCTGTTATATGAATATAGCTATCTTCCATCTGATCAATATCTAGCTTTTCATCATATTTAAATAACATATTTTGTAAAATTGTTGATTTTTCAAATGTTACAACATAAACAGAATTAAAGCTTCCTTTAGAATTATTATCATTTAAAGATAAATAATTAGATATATCAGTGATATTTCCTATATTGGTTATCTCATAATTAGTTCTAATTATTCCTAAGATAAATATTGGTAAATTTATTAATAATGCGAAAAATAATATTAACCAATATTTTTTAATTATCCTTTTTGCCATTTAATTCGACCTCAATTTCATTCATTTTAGTGTATGTTACACCTGCCGCATCTAGCATTTTTTTAGATGCCTCAAATGAAGTTTGAAGTCCGACATTTCTATCGCTCATATAAACTATATGCTTAATTCCAGATTGAATTAGAAGCTTTGCGCATTCATTACATGGAAATAAAGTAACATATAATGTTGAATTTTTAAGGCTTGTTGTTGAATTTAGGATAGCATTAGCCTCCGCATGAACAACGTAAGGATACTTATTATTTAGAGGATTTGAATCAGTTTTACCCCAAGGGAAAACATCATCGCTACAGCCTCTTGGAAAGCCGTTATAGCCTATTGCGATAATTCTTTTATCCTCATTTACAATACAAGCACCTACTTGTGTAGATGGGTCCTTACTTCTTTTAGCAGAAAGTAAGGCAACACCCATGAAATATTCGTCCCAAGAAATATGCATAAGAGCCTCCTTATGGATTTAATCTATCTGGTCCACGGAATATGAACATTGCATCCTTGATGCCTTCGTTAAATAAAATCATAGTGATTCTATCAACACCAATTCCAAATCCACCATGTGGAGGACAACCATATTTGAAGAAGTCTAGATAGAACTCTACATCCTTTTCTAGTCCCTTTTCCTTACATTGTTCTAATAGCTTTTCATATCTATGCTCACGTTGAGCACCAGTTGTGATTTCACAGCCCTTCCAGATTAAATCATATCCGCAAGGTACACCATTTTTATCTCTCATATGATAGAATGCTCTACATTCTTTAGAATAGCCAGTGATGAATAAGAATTCATGACCAAACATATCCATAGAAAGCTTTTGAACCATTCTTTCACCTTCAGTAGTTAAATCACCCTTTTCTGATTCATCTACCTTATAGCCATATCTTTTTTCTAATTCATCATATACATCATGTAAGTCCATTACAGGGAATGGAAGCTTTGGAACTACTACATCAATTCCATAAGTTTCTTTAATTTCCTTACCATATTCCTTCTTTACACCCTTTAAGGCATAAGCAAGCATTTTTTCTTCCATCTTCATAACATCCTTAAATGAATCGATGTATGAAAATTCAAGGTCTAAACCAGTAAATTCTGTTGCGTGCTTACGTGATGCGAACTTTTCAGCTCTAAATACTGGACCAGTTTCAAATATTCTTTCGAAGCCTGCAGCCATAGCCATTTGCTTATAGAATTGTGGTGATTGAGCTAAGTAAGCATTTCTATCGAAATAATCTACCTTAAATACACCAGCACCAGATTCTGATTCAGCACCAATTAGCTTTGGTGTATGAATTTCAATAAAATCGTTTTGAATTAAGAACTCTCTACACTTGTTAACGAAGCAAGATTGAACCTTAAACATTAATGTGTTCTTATCTGTTCTTAAATCGATCCATCTATAATCTAATCTTAAATCGATATTTGTTTCTTCTCCCTTAGGGGCAACAATTGGAGATGGCTCAGCAATTGAAGATAAAATCTTAATCTTATCTGGATACATTTCCATATGATTTAATTTAACATATTCAGATTTAACAACCTTACCTTCAACCTCAATAACTGTACCTACAGTAATTTTATCTAATGTATCATTCCACTTTGGATGAAGACCCTTTTCAATAGTTACTTGAAGTCTTCCAGATACATCCTTCAATACGATAAAGCACATGCTTTTTTTGTTTCTAATGTTTTCAACAAAGCCAGCAAGTCTATTTACCTGTTTTAACTCTAAATCCTTAATTTGTACTCTTTTCATCATTATTCTCCTTTAATTTACAACTTCCACATGGATTATTAACTTGATTTAACTTATTAATTACAAATGGATAAACATCATATAAAGATATTGTTTCTTGTTCATCAGTTAAATTATCTTTAATATTGATTTTAAAATTATCAAGCTCATTATCGCCTAAAATACATGTAAATCTTGCATTATATTTATCGGCTTCCTTAAATTGAGCTTTAATACCTCTTTCTTTGAAATCCATCTCACAAGATAAGCCACCAATTCTACAAATATTTGCTTGCTTAATACATTCTTGAGCAGCTCTTTTACCAAGTGAAATGAAATAGATATGAATTTGATCTTCCTTAGCTAGCTTCTTTCCAGCATATGCTGCAGCAAGAAGTAATCTTTCAAGACCGAAGGCCATACCAACACCTTGAATATCTGGGCCATCTAAATCCTTAATTAAATTATCATATCTTCCACCAGCACCAATTACAGCACCAGCACCAAATTCAGGAATATTAACCTCTAGCTCAAATACAGTGTGTGTATAATAATCTAAGCCTCTTACTAAATTATCATCAACCTTATATTTTAGCTGCATTCCATCTAAGGCTTCTAAAACCTCATTAAATCTATTTTTAGATTCTTCATTTAAATAATCCTTAATCTTAGGTGCATTGATAAAGAATTCCTTATCTTTGTCTACCTTACAATCTAAGATTCTTAATGGATTCTTTTCTAATCTTTCTAAGCAATCAGGACATAGGCAATCCTTATAATTAGAAAAATATTTAACTAAAACATCCTTATAAGCATTTCTTGATTCACTATCACCTAAAGAATTAATCTTAACTGTTACATCCTTTAATCCTAAGGCCCTAATAAGTGATGTACCTAATGCTATAACCTCAGCATCAATTAATGGGCTATTTGAGCCTAATGCTTCTACACCAAATTGATTGAACTGTCTATTTCTTCCCTTTTGAGGACGCTCATATCTAAACATAGGTCCCATATAGAATAGCTTACATGTTGGATTATCAACATATAGCTTATTTTCAATAAAGGCTCTTGCAACACCGGCAGTTCCTTCTGGTCTTAAGGTAATTTGTCTATCAGATCTATCCTTAAAATCATAGGTTTCCTTTGTAACCATATCTGATGTATCTAAAACATCTCTATGGAAAACATTAAATGATTCAAAAATTGGTGTTCTAATTTCCTTATAATTATAAAGATTACAAATTTTTCTAATTGTTTCTTCTAGCTTTACCCAAGATTTTGATTCATCAGGTAAAATATCATAGGTTCCTTTTGGTTTAGTTATCATAATAATCCTCCCTTTATAATAAAAAAACGTCCTTAAAATTAAATAAGGACGAAATTATCGCGGTACCACCTTAAATTCTATAAAAAATTTATAGCACTCTTTTTGTTAACGCCAAACTACGTCCAATTTTACTGGAATCTCCAAAGTGTCTTAAAATTATCTATTTATAGATGCTTACACCAACCATCCTCGCTGAAATAAATAATTGATAATTTTATCTCTTCTTCATCAATTAATATACGCTATTTATTTTATAATAAATAGATTATTTTTTCAAGAAACTATTTGCCCATCATCATCTATTTCCATCTGTTCTATCTCATTTATGACAGAATTAATAGATTCAGTAAGCATAGAAATAAATTCCTCTTTGGCATACATCTGCTTATCAGCTCTTTGATAGATATTTGAAATAACTGTATCAATATGCCTATTTACGTTTTCATCTTCTCTTACAAATTCAGATGCTATACCTAAATTTTCTAATGTCTTATATAGGTAAAAATAGATATTTCTATTATTAGTACATATTTTATTTGGCTTACCGAATGTATCAAATATTTCATCTAAAAGGCCAAATAAGGTTTGTTTATAATCATTAAAATTACCCATGGCATACTTAAAAATAGATTTATTTAAAGTTGGATAATTAAAATAAAATATTATAGGTCTTTTATTACTATCTTCTTCTATTACAGGTAGATAATTAGTAAATAGATACATTTCCTCATCTAAAGCCTTAACATCCTTAAATTCATTATAAAAAACTAGATTATTTTTATTTTTTCTATAATTTTGTTCTAAATATGGAAGTGGTCTATATACTAAATCATAATTTTTTTCATAGAAGATAGAAAAACAAGAATTTTGCTTCTTAAATTGTTCTTGTAAATCAAAATAGTTTTGATCTATTAGATTATCTACATATATTAAGAATCTAAATAATAAATCAATTTCATCATCATTTGCAAAACGTTCCTTATAGCCTGGAATAAAACGATAAATTAAAATATTATTTTCTTCTAATATTCTTATCCTATTAGCTTTTAAGAAGCTAATTTCTTCCTCATTTAAGTCTTTTTTATCCGCAATTGATACACATAAGGAATCACAATCAAATGAGGTAACTATTAAATTTTGACTTGATAGCAAGTCATGAACATAATTAAAGCCATCCTTATTGAAGAATAATTGCAGACCGTATGTTTCATCAAACACCTGTTCTAAAAAAACAAATAAAGCTTTATTCTTTTCATCATTGATATAAAATATATCAGCTGATGTAAAATCATGCCAATAATTCTTCTTTATGAACTTTTTAATTATGCCTCTTGCATTATCATAAAGCGCCTTATTCATAATTACTCCTTATATACTACTACCCTTTTAATTCCATAGGTTTTATCTTTAATTATTCTTAAAGAATCATATTGATAATTAGTTTCCTTAGCCATTTCAAAAACTATAAGACCATTTTTATTTAAATGCTTTTTAGTTGAATCTAAAATAGCTTTAACATCATTCATCTTATATGGTGGGTCTAAAATAATTAAATCAAATAATTGACTATTTTGATTTAAAAATGCTTCATAATCTAAATTATAATAATTAGCCTCAATTCCTAATTTATTACAATTTAATTTACATATTTTTAAAGCATCCTTATTTAAATCATTAAGATATAGCCCATTCATACCACGAGAGATCGCCTCAATTCCCATAGCACCAGAGCCTGCAAATAAATCTAGACATACTCCTCCATCAAAATAAGGGCCTATCATATTAAAAATAGCCTCTCTTACTGAATCTTGAGTTTCTCTTGTTGTCTCTAAATTTGTCATTTCAATTATTCTATGTCTATATTTACCTGCAATAATTCTCATCTTAAATTACCTTATGCTTAATTTTTCTACCTTTAAATTTAAAACTAGATAAATTATCAAAAAGCTTTAAATCATCCTTTTTGATTTCTATTAAAGTATTATTATCATCAATTCTAATCTTACCTAAGCTATTGATATTAATCTTTAAACTATTATGTAAAAACATTGCTAGCTCATTAGCCTTAGTCTTATTAACCTTACCAACATTTAAAGAAATAGTTACCTTTTGATTTGATTTTTTCTTTTTCTTTTCATTAAATTTAACTACATCAATATCCTTATATTCCTTCTTTGAATCAGAAGCGATTATATCTAATAATGAAGAAATAATCAAGACAGGATCTTTAGTTCTTTTTGATAACTTCATAATTAAATTATCATATTGATGCATATCAAAATCTGAATTCATCTTTTCTTCAATAGTTAAGTATAGCTTTTTTTGTCTATGAGCATTAATATCTTTTGCCAAAGGAGCCTCACAAACCTTTATTTGCTTATGGATATATTTTTCCAAGGCAATAACCTTTTGTCTTGATCTTGCAGTAGCAAAGCTTATAGCAATACCATAATTACCAGCTCTTGCAGTTCTTCCGATTCTATGAACATAAAGCTCTGGCTCTAGTGGTATATCATAATTTATGATAGCCTCAACATTAGAGATATCTAGTCCTCTTGCGGCAACGTCTGTAGCTATTAATATATTAATATTTTTAGCTCTATATGAATCTAAAACTCTATTTCTTGAAGCTTGCTTTAAATCGCCATGTAAGCCATCAGCCTTATAGCCTAAGCCTTGAAGATATAAAACTAGCTCATCAACCATCGTCTTAGTATTAGTAAAAATCATTACAGAATTAAATTCATAATAATCTAATAATCTTACTAATAAGTCCTTCTTTTGTTCCTTTTTAACATAGTAAAGCATCTGATCAATGTTTTCTACAGTTAAAGAATTAGCCTCAACTTTTATGAATTTAGGATTATTCATATATTTATTTGCTACATTTTTAACAAATGGAGGTATTGTAGCTGAAAATAGAGCTGTTTGACGTGTCTTTGGAACAGTTTCTAGGATTTGATTTAAATCCTCCTCAAAGCCCATTTTTAGCATTTCATCTGCCTCATCTAATACTAAAAAATTAACATTATTTAATCTAATTTTATTTCTATCCTTTAAATCTAGTAATCTACCTGGTGTTGATACTACAATTTGAGGATTTTTCTTTAAATCCTTAAATTGATCATCATATGAAGCACCACCAAATATTGCTATTACTTCTACCTTTTCATCTAGCTTTTTAATTTCCTTTGAAACCTGGATAGCAAGCTCTCTTGTTGGTACTAAAACTAGACCTTGGATATTTTTATTATAATTTATATTCATCAATAGAGGGATTGAATATGCATAAGTCTTACCAGTACCAGTTTGACCTTGTCCTATTACATCTTCCTTATTTAATAAGGCTGGTATAGTAGATGACTGAATATCTGTTGCTTCAAAGATATTTTGATTATTTAGCGCCTCTATTATATTTTTATTTATATTTAATTCATTAAAATTCATTATTATCATTCCTTTATAAAATAAAAGTGGAACAATTCCACTTTTACCATTTAAGCTTAAATTTAATTACTAGGAAGGTCGTGAAGAACCACTTCGACGACGGTGGGTAGCCTCACGGATAACAATTAGGGTTCCCAACTTAATGGGCTTCCAGCACATGCTTCTCCTCAGCTCCCTTAAATTAAATTTTGAGCTCCACTGCCTTCTTCCTAGCTACTTTTATTGTACCACATTAATGGCTTTTAAGCAACATATGAATATACTATAGAAATTATCGCACAGATAAATAATAGGAATGAAACGATAACCATTAGGGAATCACCCTTATTATTTGCGTATTTCTTTTCGTAAACAGTTGGTAGTAAAAATGCTACTATACCTATTAAGGATAGTGAAATTGCCACTAAAAAATGCTTCTCAAAATAATTTGGTTCATTTTGAACGAAGTATACATCAATTACATAGTAAGAAACTAATATAACAGATATTATAGCTACTGCAGCTACAAAAATTTTTAGTCCCTTATTATTAACCACCTTGCCGGCATTTGGATTAATTTTATTCTTGTTGTCCATAATTGACCTCCAAATTTACTAAAATTATACCATATAGCTTTTCTAATAAAAAGAAAAAATTTAGGGATATCATAAGATATCCCAATTAATTACTTATTTTTCTTTTCTTTTGTTAAAACAACAACATTTTCGTTAGCTTTTGCCTTTGGTTTAGCATTCTTAGCTACTTCACATAGCTTTGCAAATCCTTCAGCATCATTAACTGCCATTTCAGCTAACATCTTTCTGTTTACAGTAACATCAGCATTAGCTAAACCGTTGATGAATGTAGAATATTTTAAACCATTTAATTGAGCAGCAGCATTGATTCTTGAAATCCATAGCTTTCTGAAATCTCTCTTACGAGCCTTTCTATCTCTGAAAGCATATTGTAATGAACGCATTACTTGTTCATGTGCTGTTTTATATAATGTGTGCTTAGAACCATAGTAGCCCTTAGCTAATTTTAAGACTGCTTTACGTCTTCTTCTTGTAACATATCCACCTTTAACTCTTGGCATCTTACCTTACCTCCTACTTTAAATTAGAAATCAATGACTTGATTCTCTTTTCATCTGTCTCGTGAACTAATCCAGCCTTTGATAAATTCT
Source organism: uncultured Caryophanales bacterium (assembly GCA_946626535.1). The sequence continues at coordinate 38,313 of CAMOUK010000004.1, read as the reverse complement.
TATTTTGCTTATGTGACTTGTTAGTCTTTAAGTGGCCAGTGTAAGCATGACCGCGTTTAATTTTTCCTGTACCTGTGATTTTAATTCTCTTCTTTAAACCACTGTGTGTTTTTTGCTTTGGCATTTCTTTGTCTCCTTCTTATTATTTCTTCTCTTTTTTAGGAACAACTATTGCATAATAGTTTCTTCCTTCTTGTTTTGGTTGTGCTTCAACACTAATTGTATCACCTAAAGCTTCAATAATCTTATTGATGATATCGATACATAGATCATCATGCATAGCCATACGACCTCTTCCTCTTTGGAACTTTAAAGTAACCTTTACTTTATTTCCATGAGCAATAAAATCATTGATTTTTCTTACCTTAGTGTCAAAATCATGTGTATCAGTTGTTGGAGTAAATTGAATTTCCTTTACTTCAATAACCTTTTGTTTCTTCTTTTGTTCCTTTAATCTCTTTTGTTGCTCAAAACGATATTTTGAATAATCCATTATTTTAGCAACAGGAGGATTAGAATCTGGAGAAACTAATACTAAATCTAGTCCATCTTGATAGGCCATATCTAAAGCACTATCCTTTGAGATAACGCCTAGTTTTTCGCCTGATGCAGAAATTACTAATAGTTCTTTTACTCTGATTTCTTCATTGATTAAAGCTTCATCTGATTTACCCTTTGTGTTTATAGTAACACCTCCAAAACATTAAAATAGTAAATAAAAAAATGAGGACAAACGCCCTCATAAAAATATCATTAATAATTGCTTATCGTGACATTTTGCCTATCAAAACGAAATTCAATCAGGCGAGAAACAGGCGTCTCTTCTTTCCACTTATTTACTTAACCTAGTGTATTTTATACTATTATATCAAAAATGTCAATTATTTTTTTTATTTTTCTTTAATATCCTTTATGCTATAAACCTGGATATAAAGTAGCATAATAAGCACTACCCATAAACTAACAATTAATGGACTATTTAAAGTAAATATATTATCTACCTTATTATATGATATATATGGTATAAAATCCTTCAAATTATCTTTAATTGCTGTAACATTATTAAACAATATTTTTATAGTTATTTCAATAAATAAAATAGCCATTGGCGTAAATATTACATTTATTATAGTCGTAAATAATAATGATAAAAAGAATTCGAATAACATTATTATATATAAATATAGGAAGGTTAATAATAAATCTATAGATATCTTAAAGGATGAATATATTATAAGAGGAATTGTAAGCATTATGAGCATTTCAAGTAGTAAAAATACTAGCATAATAAAGGCAGCAGTTATTATTTTAGCTAACGATAGCTTCTTTCTTGAATTAAATGATAAAAATAATACATCAAAATTAATTGATTTAATTGAAAAATTATAGCATAAGCTGACTATAATAATACTATTTAACACTTGTATAACAAATAATCCTTGAGAAAAATATGAAGCATGAAAATCATTTTTTGATTTTAAATAATCCTCTAGTAAAAAGCTAGGATTTGTAAAATAATATAGACCAGCACCAAATACTATAAGTGTTACAAAAAGTATTATTATGGTAGATTTTTGTAAAATAAATGAATTATATAAATTACATAAAGCTATAAAGCTACTCCTTTTTTCTTCTTTGTTTTTCAACTAGATCACCTTCCTTTATTTGAAATATCTTTGGATTAAAACTATTTAATAATGTTTTATTATGAAGTGATAAAACTACCTTTTTATTTTCCTTAAGCTTTTCTTCTACTAGCTTTCTAAATAAGCCTTTGGCAAAATCATCTAAGCCATCAAGTGGTTCATCTAAGATATAAATATCTTTATTATTATAAAAAATAAAAAATAAGCCTAATTTTTGATAATTACCTTTTGACAATGATCCTATTAGCTTATTTGGAAGCTCAAACCTTTTCATAATATCTTTGTAATCTAATCTTATTTTATATAGCCTTAAAGTCTCCTTTATAAATTCCTTTACACTAATAAGATAAGGTAATATAAATTTATCTGGTAAAAAGGCAATAGATTCATCTGATATGATATTTCCACTACTTTTAAATATTATTTTAGACATTATCTTTATTAAAGTAGATTTACCTGAACCATTTATACCTGTAATTATATATAAATTAGGTTGATCTAATTCTAAAGATATATCATTTAATATAATATTTTTATTATATTTTTTAGTAATATGTTCTAATTTATACATAGCTTATTTGTCCTTCTCTTATATAATTTTTATAATCATCTAAATCTAAGATATTTGTTATAAATGGAAAATAATCTAAATAATAATTCTTATTATCAATATTTAAGGTTATAAATGACACCTTAATAACTTTTAAATTATCATACGTAATAGGAATAAAATAAGTATTTGCTTCTAAGCCTAAGCTAGCATTACTTATTTCATTATATCTATAATTATTTATGACTTCCTTTATATTTATTTCATTATTTAATAAAGTGTTTTTAAGTGCTAAATCAAGTCTTGCTGATGCATAATTACCTACTTTTAATTCATATATAGTGTTAAATTCATCATTTAATTCTATATTTAATCCTACAAGCATTAATGCTTCATTTAAATATGAATAGCTAGCATAATAATTATTGATGTTTAATAATTCATAATTTGTAGGCTTTAAGATATAAATATCTCCAATGTTTAGTTTTAGAGTATATTTTTGATTTGTTATTTTTAATATTGGATTTTCTAAAATCTTTTCTTCTTCACCTATATCAAATATGTCAAATGATAATTGATAAACATGATATTTATTTACTTTTTCTTTTTTTATTTTTACATTAATTAAGGTATAAATATCATTTTCATCAACTATTTGATATATATTATCATCTACATATTCAATTATTGAACTGGCTGAATCTGAATAGATATCGATATTATATCTTTTATTATTTTCATAGATGAAGCTATAATGACTATCAATTACATAAAATGATTCATTAATTATCTTAGTCTCAGAATAATAAAACATAGATATTATTCCTATAATTATTAAAAATATTATTAAATAAATTACCTTTTTCATACGATTTTAGCCTTTTCTATTCTTGCATATTGATTCTTTAGCACTGCTATTTCAAAAAGCCCCTCAGATACTCTAATCCAGCAAATATAATAAGCACAGGCTCCATTAGTTATAGTTAAATTACCAGTTAGATATATTAAGGCTCTACTATTAGCTTCTACTACCAAATTCATCTTTTCGACATTTTTAGTAGCAACAGTGTTGGTCTGGTTATATTCAACACCTGCCTTTGCCCCTATTTCACCTTTTAGCTTACCCTTAGATCCTGAAACTGAGCCATTTAAAGAACCAGAGGCTGTAAAGGAAGTTTTATTATTAGTTGTTGTTTCAACATCTATTGTATAGGTAATATCTGAATTACTCTTATTTTCAACTGATTTAATAGTATTTGAGATATATGATGCATCAACATTTTTATTAGCTGTTACAGTAGAAATTCCAACAAATTCTACATGATAATTTCTAGCCAGTTCATCATATTCTTCATCGGTAAAATTAGATATAAGCTTACCATCTGCCATTATAATTTCAGTAAATGTATTATAATCATCAATATCAGCCTTTATATTAATGATTGGATAAATTGATAATGCTATAATTAATAAAATGATAGATACGATTATTTTTTTCATTATTTTCTCCTTTTTAATCTTTTATAAAATAATAGAGAGAAAATTTAAAAAATTTTGAAACAGTTATTATGAAAACGTTTTTAATTAATAAAAAAATAATTATTTATGAAAAAAATTCTATAAATGATATAATACTTCTTGCGGAGGTTTTTAATAATGGGTTGTGATCATAATTGTGAAAGCTGTTCTCATGGATGCTCATCAAATGATAAGTCATCTTTAAGAATAGAAACAAATAAAAATAATAAAATTAAAAAGATTTATGCAATACATTCTGGTAAGGGTGGTGTTGGTAAATCATTTGTTACTTCAATGCTTGCTTGTCAAATGGCAAAGGCTGGCTTAAAGGTTGGTATTTTGGATGCAGATATTACTGGTCCTTCTATTCCTCTAAGCTTTGGCATAAAGGATAGAATTGTAGGCGCTCAAGATGTAATGTTCCCACAAATTGCTAAAAATGGTGTTAAAATTGTATCAATCAATCTACTTTTAGAAAATCAAACTGATCCAGTAGCTTGGAGAGGTTCAATTCTATCTTCTTGTGTTAAGCAATTTTACCAAGATGTTTTATGGGAAGATTTAGATTGTTTATTAATTGATATGCCACCAGGAACTGGTGATATAGCTTTAACAGTATTCCAATCTATTCCTGTAGATGGAGTAATTATTGTTACTACTCCTCAAGATTTAGTTTCAATGATTATTGGTAAGGCTGTTAATCTAGCTAAAATGATGAATATTGAGGTTGTTGGCTTAGTTGAAAATATGGCTTATATGAACTGTCCTTGTTGCAATAATCCAGTATATCCATTTGGTCCATCAAAGCTTCAAACTGTTGCTGAAGAATTTAAGGTAGCTCCACTTGCAAGTTTACCTATTAATCCAGAATTAAATAAAATTATTGATGAAGGTAGAATTGCTGAATTAGATTATCCTTACTTAAATAATTTAGTTGAAATTTTAAGACCAAAAAGATTAAAAATGAAAAAAGATTTATAAAAAAGAAAAAAGTCTCACAAAAAGAGACTTTTTTTCTTGTATTTAAAAAAACATATTGTATAATATGTCTTGCATTTTTAAAAAGAGGTAATATTATGGTTGCAGTTGATATGACCAAGGGTAAGGAATGGAAAAAGATATTATTATTTGCAATTCCTATTTTCATCTCAAGCCTTTTCCAACAATTATATAATTCAGTAGACTCACTTATTGTAGGTAATTTTTTAGGTGATTCTTCTTTAGCCGCTGTATCATCAAGCGGTAATTTAATTTTCTTATTTACTAGCTTCTTTATAGGCTGCTTTTCTGGAGCTGGTGTATTAATATCTAGATATTTTGGTGAAAAAAATTATGACAATATGTCTAAGGCTATTCATACTGATATAGCATTTGCCTTAGTATCAAGTATTTTTCTAACGGTAGCTGGTGTTATATTAACTCCATATATATTACAATGGATGAATACTGATGCTGATGTTTTACCAGAATCTACCATGTATTTTAGATGGTACTTTTCTTTAGTAGTAGGAGTTGTTCTATATAACTGCTTTTCAGGAATTTTACAAGCACTTGGTAATTCTTTAGCTCCACTTATATTTTTAATTATTTCATCTATTTTAAATGTATTACTTGATTTATTATTTATCGGTGTATTTCATACGGGTGTTGAAGGTGCATCTATCGCAACAGGTATCTGCCAAATAACATCTGCAATATTATGCTTCTTCTTCCTAAAAAGAAAGAATAATTATTATAAATTAGAAATATCTCAAATTAGATTCCACGAAGGAATGATGCCAAAAATCTTAAAATATGGTATTCCTGCTGGTATCCAGAATTCTGTTATTGGTCTTGCTAATGTTATAGTTCAATCAAATATTAACACCTTTGGTAAGGTTGCGATGGCAGGCTGTGGTGTTTATTCAAAAATCGAAGGCTTTGCCTTCTTACCTGTAACATCATTTACCTTAGCTTTAACTACCTTTACAGGACAAAATTTAGGTGCTAAGGAATATGATAGGGCTAAGCGTGGAGCACGTTTTGGTGTTATTACTTCTGTTATACTAGCTGAAATAATTGGTGTATTAACATTCTTCTTTATGCCTTATTTAGCTAGATTATTTACATCTACTCCAGAGGTTATAGAAATATCAGTTAAACAATCTAAAACTATTTGCTTATTTTATTTCTTATTATCTTTTTCACACTGTATAGCAGCTATTCAGCGTGGAGCTGGTAGAGCATTCATTCCAATGATTATAATGCTTTCTGTTTGGTGTATTTTTAGAGTAATATTTGTTAATGTAGCCATGGCTATAAATCATAATATAATTTTACTTTTCTGTGTTTATCCAATTACTTGGGGAATATCTTCTATAATATATTTATTTATACAGTTATTCTCTAATTGGACACATGGTTTTGAGACGAAAAAAAACTTGGAATAATCCAAGCTATTTTTTTTCGTTCATTTGATGAATAAGCTCATTAATATGATTACCATATTCTAAAGATTCATCATATTTAAATATTAATTCAGGCATCTTTCTAGCTTTAATTTTAGCAGCTAGCTCTTTTCTTAAGTAGCCCTTTGATTTTTCTAATAATTCTTCATAATGCTCTTTTTTTCCACCATAGAAGGTATAGTAGATAGTCATATATGATAAATCGTTAGTTATTCTAACCTCAGTAACACCAATGTTTGAAAGACCTCTATTGTTATCGTCTCTTCTTAAAATCATTGATAATTCTCTTAAAGCTAGAGATTCAAGTCTTTGTAATGAAATTCCCATTAGCGCTCAATCTCTTTCATTTGAGAGGCTTCAATGATATCTCCTTCTTTAATATCATTGTAATTTTCGATAGTAATACCACATTCGTAGCCTTGCTTAACTTCCTTAACATCATCTTTAAATCTCTTTAAAGAGCCAATCTTAGATTCGAAAACTACAACACCATCTCTTATTATTCTTACAAGGGCTGTTCTTTCAATAACACCATGTGTTACATAACAGCCTGCGATTGTACCAATTGATGATACCTTAAATGTATTTCTAACCTCAGCCTCACCGATAACTTGTTCCTCATAAACAGGATCAAGCATACCCTTTAAAGCTTGTTCGATATCTTCAATTACATTATAAATAATATTATATAATCTAATTTCAACACCTTTAGTTTTAGCTGCAATTCTAACTGCAGATTGAGGTCTAACATTAAAGCCGATAATAATAGCGTTAGATGCTTCAGCAAGTGATACATCTGTATCAGTAATAGCACCAACAGAAGCTCTAATAATATTAACCTTTAAATCTTCTATATTAATCTTTTCTAGTGAACCTCTTAAGGCTTCAGCAGAACCTTGAACATCACATTTAATGATTAAATTTAAGATCTTTTCTTGATTTTCATCAGACTTCTTAAATAAATCCTCAAGTGTTGCTGCCTTTCTAGCTTGAGCTTCTAAATTCTTAGTCTTATCAGCTCTAGCAAGTGCTGTTTCTCTAGCTAATCTTTCATCAGTAAATACCATGAATTTGTCTCCAGCCATTGGTACATCATTTAAGCCTGTAACAGCAACAGCCATTGAAGGTGTAGCCTCATTATATCTAGAGTGTCTATCATCTTCCATTGTACGAATCTTACCATATGTGTTACCACATACAACAACATCGCCAATCTTTAAAGTACCATTTTGTACTAAGAATGTAGCAACTGGTCCTTTACCTTTATCTAATGATGCTTCAATAACTGAACCTACTGCACCTCTTGATGGATTAGCCTTTAGCTCTTTCATTTCAGCAACTAATTGAATCATTTCTAATAATTGGTCAACACCTTGGCCCTTTAAAGCTGAAATTGGTACAAAGATTGTATCTCCACCCCAATCCTCACATAAAAGGTCATAGTGAGATAATTCTTCTTTTACTCTATCGATATTAGCTGTTGGCTTATCAATCTTATTAACTGCAACAATAATTGGACAGCCTGCTGCCTTAGCATGAGCTATAGCTTCTTCAGTTTGAGGCTTAACACCATCATCTGCAGCAACAACTAGAATAACGATATCTGTAATTTGAGCTCCACGTGCTCTCATTTGTGTAAATGCAGCATGTCCTGGAGTATCAATAAATGTAATAACAAAGCCATTATGGTCTACTTGGTAAGCACCGATATGCTGTGTAATACCGCCAGCTTCACCCTTTACAACTCTTGAATTTCTAATTGTATCAAGTAATGTAGTTTTACCATGGTCTACGTGACCCATAATAGTAACTACTGGTGGACGAGTTTGAAGTGATGCTTCATCATCTTCAATCTTAAATTCATCGAATCTAGTTACATCTGTAATTTCCTCATCCTTTACCTCATAACCATAGTCCATAGCAACAAGCTCGATAGTTTCTCTATCGATTGTTTGGTTTTGAGCTGCCATGATACCTACTTGGATAAGTTTCATTACAATTTGAGCAATTGGCTTATTTAAGCCATTTGCAACATCTGCAACAGTCATTCCTTCTTTATAAATTAATACTCCACCATCTTTTTCAGATTCAGCATTCTTCTTTGCCTTATTATTAAAATTCTTTTGTGGAACATTAGAGGTTCTTGTGTCCTTTTTATTTGTTTTCTTTGGCATGAAACCACCCCTATTTCTTTAATATTTTTAGAAAGTTTTTATTAGTTATTCCAACAACCATACGGTCATTTAAGCCGATGGCAGCTGAAAGCTCTAATGAGGAATAGCTTTCACAAACCTCCACATCATAATATTTTGCTTTATCATGAATCATTTTTTTATTATTATAAGCACAATCAGATGCTAAAAAGATATAAAATATTTTATGTTTTGCTAAATATTCACATACCATATTAGCACCAGCAATTACGCCACCGGCCTTCTTACAAAGACCAAGATTTGATAATATTTTATCCATTATAATAAACCTAAGAGCTCATCGTAGATATGTTCTGGAACTTCAACTTCTAGATGTCTATCTAAAACCTTAGTCTTTTTAGCCTTTAGAATAACATCCTTGTCCTTCTTTAAATAAGCTCCTCTTCCGTTAGCCTTGCCCTTTAAATCAATAACAACTTCCTTTTCAGGAGTTCTTACTATTCTAAATAAATCCTTTTTCTCACATACCTCTTTACTCATAACGCAGGTACGTAGGATTTGTTTTTTTTCTTTCATTAGATTAATAAACCTTTTTCATATGCTTCAGAAGTTGGCATAATATCAATCTTCCAATCGCATGATTGAACGGCTAATCTAACGTTTTGACCAGATTTACCAATAGCTAAAGATAAATGCTCATCAGGTACAACAACTGTTGATGTCTTATCCTTTAAATTAATAGATAAAACCTTTGTTACAGAAGCAGGTTGTAAAGAATTTGCGATTAATTCTTCTGGATTTTCACTCCACTTATATAAATCTACCTTTTCTCCGCCTAAATCATCAACGATTCTCTTAATTCTTGAACCGCCTTCACCAACGCATGATCCAATTGCGTCGATCTTTGGATCATTTGAGTAGATAGCAATCTTAGTTCTATCACCAGGATCTCTAGCAATACCCTTAATTTCGATAATACCTTCTTTAATTTCTGGAATGTTATTTTCCATTAATCTAATAACAAGTTGTCTATCATTTCTAGATACAGTAACCTTAGGTTCCTTAGTAGTTTGTTCTACCTTCTTAACGTATACTCTAACGTTTTGACCTAAATATGCACCATCACCAGCAGCAAATTCGCTCTTTGGTAGTGATGTAAATACATTCATACCTAAATTGATAGTAACGAAATTTTCGTTGATATTTGATACAGTACCAACAACCATTTCATTTTCCATTGACTTGAAGTATTCATAAGCCTTATCACGCTCAGTTTGCTTCATTGATTGACCAGTGATATTCTTAGCTACGCCAATAGCGTTTCTACCGAAAGCCTTGAAATCAACCTTTTGTTCAATAATATCGCCAACCTTAGCTGACTTTTTAATCTTCTTTGCATCTTCAAGTAAGATTTCTTTAATTTCATCAGGATTTTCTTCTTCTGATAATTCTTCTACTACCTTAAATAATGCTAAAAGTAATATTTCATGCTTTTCAGGATTTAATACAGCCTTACATGAATTATTACCATATGCCTTCTTGAAAGATTGAACTAAACCCTTTCTAGTGGCTTCATATACATCTTCTACAGAAATGCCCTTTTCTAAAGCAACTTGTTCTGCAGTTTCAAAAAAAGTTTTACTTGTCATTTTTTCCTCCTAAAATTTTATCGCAAGACGAACTAATTTAATACTTAAATAATCAATTGATACATTCTTAAATCTACCCTTAGCATTGATTTTCATAACTAATTTATCATCCTCAAAGCTAATAAGAGTACCTTCATAAATCATATTTTCAACTTCAACATGAATATATTTACCTATAGATTCTAATATATCATCTTTAGTCTTTAATATCTTTTCAGCACCAGGTGATGATACCTCTAAAAAGTAATTAGGTAAATCAGAATCATATTGGTCTAATTTTGAAGATAAATAGTCATTGGCATTAGATAGATCATCAATACTTATGCCACCTTCTTTATCCAAATATACTCTTAAAAATAGATTTCCATCTTCTTTTTCTAAAGCACAATCATAAAATTTAAGATTATTTTGTTCTAAATAAGGCTTTAAAATTTCTTCAACTATCTTTAAATCCAACATATCACCTCCAAAAATCAAATAAATAAGAGAGGTAGTCAACCTCTCTTCCAAAATCCTATTTAGTTATACCATTTATTCGCTAAAAAATCAATATTTCTATAGATTTTCTTTCAAAAATTTAGTGATTCTATCATTTTTAACTAAATCTGCTAGCATAAGTGGAGTATATCCATATTGATCTTTTCTTTCAATATTTCTTATATTACAGTTTTTCTTAACCATTTCAAGATTTTCTATACAAATTGCGTAATGAAGTGGATAATTAGCATAATATAGATAATTCTTATATTGTTCTGATTTTTCATTTACGTAATTTAATAAATCATAGCTTGAAATTAAATCATAGATAGTTTCACCAAAGCTAGACTTGCAGTCTAGTACCGCACCAGCCTTAATTAATGAATGAATAACCTCTCTATTTTGATTTTGTACGCTGTAAAATAGTGGAGTTTCCTTTGAGAAATTTTTTGAGTTTACAAAGGCTTTATTTTTTAATAGATAATCAACAATTTCTACATCGCCAGCCTTAGCAGCTATATGTAGAGGTGTATCACCATTAAAATTAGGCTCATTAATTATCTTATCGTCTAATTTAACCTGATTTAATAAATTAAGATTTCTACTTCTAACAAGTGCCATAAAGACAGTTTCTTCTTTTTTATCCTTTTCGTATAAATCAAACTGCATAGATTCTAAGAATAAAGAAATCATCTTTTCTCTACCTAATACACATGCTTTATATAGGACTGTTTGGCCATCGTTATTCTTAATTGATAAATCAGCCTTATTTCTAAGTAAAGTCTTTAAAAAGCCTAAACGATTATTTATTACACAATAATGGGCAGGAGTATCTCCATGGCTATCCTTTATATTAATATCTATAAAATTGTCTATTAATAGATTTAGAGCCTCTTGATTATTAAAAACAATTGCATAATGAATTAAGCTAATGCCTCTTTCATTTAATACATTTACATCGTTTTTCTCTAAATATTCTCTTAAAGCTATCATATTATTTGAATAAATGCTATCAAATGCGTCCATAAATACCCCTTTATTGTTAAAAAATAGAGCCTTGCGGCTCCATTTTATTATTATTACTTAACTGCTTCTTTAAGTGTCTTACCTGCTTTAAAAGTAGGAGTAGCTTGTGCTGGAATCTTAATAGTTTCACCTGTTCTAGGATTTCTTCCTTCACGAGCTGCACGAGTCTTAACTTCGAATGAACCGAAGCCTGCAAGAACAACCTTATTTCCTTCCTTTAAAGCGTCGCTGATAGCATCAAATAATGCATCAACAGCCTTTTGAGCTTGCTTCTTCTCAAGATCTGCTGTATCAGCAACTTGAGCAACTAAATCTGCTTTTGTTAATGTATTCACTTTTCTTCCTCCGTAATAAAAAATTGTAATCTTAAATACATTTATCATTATAACAATGAAAGCGCTTAAAATCAAGTAATATCAAGCATTTTTTCACTTTTCAGTATAAATTTTTTCATAATTTTCATAAATCTTACTTTCAGAACAACATTTGTCCTCTTCAAAGTCGTTATTTTCTGAAATTGATGAGAAAAATTCACACTTTTTTAAATCATTATAAATGTCATCAGGAATCATTTCTTGAAGTTTATTACAACTTCTACCACAGATGAATTTACACATTAAGCATTGATTGTGCTTCATCTTGGGATGGAATCGATTAATTCTTGTAAAGAACCATCTAAGAAATCAATCTTTCTAGCAAAGGCAAAGATTGTATCATTAATAGTTATAACCTTTCCATCAAGGGCATAGCTTACCCCTGATAGAAATGCTAAAAACTTATTCAATGAAAAATCTGTGTCAATTTTAGAAAAATCTATAATTAATGGATTACCTGCCTTTAGCTTATCTGCTAGTTCAAGTAACTTATCGTCATCTTCTTCTATTTGTTCGAAGACAACTTTATCTGCTGCCTTAACAACATTAACTTCTTCTTGTTTATTTTTTTTACTAAATAGACTCATCAGTATCCTCCTCAGTATCTTTTTCTAGGAATGGATATACAGAAGCTTTTCTACCCTGTCTAACCATAATTAGAGTAGTTTCAGCATATTGTCTTAAAATATCCATTCTTTGTGGTGGACATGCGATAATTATTTGAAGTGGCATTGAATTGATGAAATTCATCATCGCACGCATACGGTTTGCGTCCATCTTATCGAATACCTCATCAAACATAACAAGACCGATTGGATCTCCGCCACCAAAGCCATTCTTTGTATAAACACGTACAAATGATGCGATAATTGCAACATAGAATGGAACCTGAGTTTCACCACCGGATTTTTCCTTAAATACCTTAGAATATGTCATAGTACCACCATCTTTATTGATGATTCTAATATCATAATCCATGTATGTTCTATAATCTGTAAATTTATTAATTGCGTTAGAGTTAACCTCATCTACAGATAATGATTCAAATAATTCTCTAATTTGCTCGTCATATTTAGTTTGGAAATCATATGTAAATAGACCTTGCTGTAAATCTACAAGATCTGATGTAACCATCTCATAGAACTGTGCATATTCAGAAGATCTTGGGAAGATAAATTCATATCTATCATTACCGAAGGTAATTCCTGATAGAGTTTCATTAATCTTTCCGATTTCTTGCTCAGCTGTTTGAATGTTATTTCTAAGCTTAGCGATGAAATCCTCCTTAAATACAACCTCTGCTGCCTCTCTTGCTTGTCTAACCTTTTGTTCATAAGAAACTAATTCACTCTTTTCAAGCTTGTTTAATTCACTTAAGAACTTAGGCATTTCACTAGTTCCGGTAGGAAGCATTGAATTATATTTATTTACATATTCAAATTGTTGCTTCTGTAAAGATTCACATAATGTCTTATATGAGCCTTCAAAAGCTCTATATTTTTCTTGATAATTAACTAATGCTTGCTTAAAGCTTGTAGTAGCAATAGTTTCATTATATTCATCCTTAGCCTTTTGTTCGATAACTACTGAACCCTTAGCTAATACCTTTAGGTCATTTGATAAAGCATCTAATTGAGAAGTCTTTAATGCTACTTCATCATTTAATGATTGAATACGCATTGAGAAGCCACCAATTTCCATTGAATAATCCATCTTCTTCTTGTCGATAGCATCGATAGATTCTTGAACCTTATCGTAGTCATCTTGTAATTCAGATGGAGTTAAATTCTTTTGACGTAATGCCATAGCATTTAAGTCTTTTAGTGTGCCCTTTTCCTTCTGTAACTGTAATTCCTTATCTAAGTCATCTAAAATAGGTCTTACATCAATTCTTTCTAAAAGTTCAAGCTCTTTATTTAATGATGTAATCTTATCATCAACCTCAACGAAAGCCTTTTTAGCCTCTTGAGCCTTCTTATTCCAAATTTCTGAAGCCTTAGATGCGGCATTTTTACCAATAAATGGACGTTGAATGCCAGGATTCATTGGTCTTAAAGTATAACCAGAATAAATCATTAAATCCTTAGTTAAGGCTGTTGAATAATTTTCCATTTCAGAAATATCATTACACATGATTACATGGCCACATGTATAATTGATAAATCTTCTAGCATCCTGGTTTTCACATTCGATAATTGAAGCGATTGAATTTGGCTCAAATGTAGTAAATTGAGTAATCATCTTAGTATTTACTAAACCGAAATTATGAGCATTAGCATATCTATTTCTTACTCTTGATAAAATTTGAGCTGCCTGATCATAATATCTAGGCTCAACAATCATATTAAATCTTCTATTACCTAAGAAAATTTCAACTGCGTCAATCCATTCATCATTAGTAATATCACATAGCTCAGCTAAAATATGAACGTTAATATCATAATTATAAATTCTCTTTAAGCCTTCAGCTATTTCATTTTTAATTTGAATTAATTGAACTGGGAAGTTGATTTGATGGTTATTTAAAGACTTAAGCTGATTAGAGATTTCTTGAATCTCTTCAACCTTTTGTCTCTTTTCACTATCTAGGGAACCTAATTGTTGGTTCTTCTTATTTCTTAATTGATGAAGTCTAGATTGGAAGTCTAATAATCTAGTCTTAGCTTCCTCAACATTTGGTTGAGTGATTGTAGTTAGATTAATATTAGCTGCATCCTTATAAATCTTTTCATCGCTAAATTTTCTAATTTCATTAATTATATCTTTGAAGTTAGAAGCACGCTTTAAGAAATTAGCCTGATTTGCCTCTAAAGAAGTGATATTAGCTTGAGCCTTTAATATTTCATTATTAATATGCTCCTCAGCCTTAAATTGGTCATTATTAGATAAGATATCATATAATTCTCTAGATCTTTCCTTTAATGATAATAATTCACCATCTAAATCAGCAAGCTCTTGCTTCTTAGAAGATTGTAGGGTTTCTTCCTTTTCAATTCTAGATTTTAAGCTAACTATTTCTCTTCTTAATTCTTCTACATCAAATAGATGCATTAAGTATTCAATATAGTCTTTATTATCTTCAATTGAAGTTATTTCAGAATAAGTAGCTTCAATTTGTTTTAAATCGTTAATCTTATTTTGAATTAGCTTTAATGTATTTTCTAATTCCTTATAGCTCCTTATAGAATCCTTAATAGCTGAAACATCAATTTCCTTTTCTTCTAGGATGTTTTGATAGATGAAGTCCTTAACATCAGCGATAGGCTTAAATGCTAAAGCCTTAGGGATTAATTTATAGAAATCCTCATTGATTGAACCGAAGGCATTTCTAAAGCCCTTCTTAGCTTCCTTTTTAGTAAGGAAATATTCAAATGTAGGATTGTGCTTTCTAAATTCTACTGTACCATAAATTTTCTTATTTTCATCGATGAATAAATCATCAGAAATTGGTACAAAAGCTCTATAGAATAAAGTCTTAACTGGTGTTAAATCACCAAATGCATCAATTACTACACCAACGATGAAATCATTGTTTGTCTTTTCATCGTGGAATTGTAATGCGATGTGACCTGATACATCACCATTTCTTAAATATTCTTGGTCATCCATACCAAGCTTACATTTTACATATCCTCTTAAATCACGTTTACCCTTTTCATTAGCTGCAAGGTTAAATGCTGTATCACCTGCAGTAAGAACGTATGTGATGGCATCCATGATTGTAGATTTACCAGAAGCATTTGGACCAGTAAGAAGGGTATTACCTTTTAGCTCTACTGTTTCATTTGAAAGATAGTGCCAATGAATTAATCTAATTTTTACTAACTTCTTCATTCGCTCTTATCCTCCTCTGCATCCCTGATTTTCATAATTGTATTATATACCTCTGTAATATCTTCTGACTTAATTGCCATTAGGATTGTAGGTAATATAACTACCTTACAATATGAAGTTGTAATATCACCAGTAATTTCAATTAGATTATATCTTCTAAATGTTCTTAATGCTGATAATAAATCTGTTTTATTTAATTTCTTTTTGATTTCTAAATAATCATATTTTTCATGTATATCATTTACCTCACAAACGATATTATCATTTAATGAAGTATTTTTCATTTTCTCATGATATAAAAGACGTAAAATTAGAAGTACGATTGTTTCGTCTCTTTTTAATTTTAAAGTATTTGAAGCAGTAGCTCCTGAAAGCATTACAGAGCCGCTTGCTGTATCAAGTTCAATTTCATAACCTAAAATCTTAAAAAACTCATCGAATAAATCTTTATAGCTCATAAGGAAATAGTAGCTTTCCTTATTATCTCTTTTATCACGAGATAAATAAGTGTTTGATAGAAGCTTATTAGCTGTATCTTTGAATTGATCTTGTTGAGTTTGGGTCATATGTTCTAAAGCATCTAACATCTGTTTATCTCCTTATAATAAAATCTTTCATAATAAATTTTTTATGTTCAATTAAGTTTGGTACTATTTCAACTGTATAATGCTTATCAACAGCTAAAATAATACAGTAAACTAAATTAATTACTAAATCATCAGCTGAATCATATTCAATAATCTTAGAAGCTTGAAGCTCTCCATTTATCATATATGTATTCATGAAGCTTGAAATATATTCTTCGTTATAGGCAGTCTTAAATTGTTCTAGGAATTCATCATTCATTTCAAACTCTAACCCAGTTTCATCTAGTACCTGTTCATAGTTTCTAGAATAGTTACCTCTAGGTGAATATAATGAATCGATAGATAATAGCTTTTGAACTCTTAAGTCATATAGATTTTCTGTAAGTCTAATAGCTTTATCTAGCTTATTTTGTTTATTAGAATCCTTAATATATTTTAGGATTGCATTTAGCTTACCTACAACATTATCTTCTTCACTAAGTAAAAATTTAACCTTACCGATAGTTGAATTGATATAATTTCTATTCTTATTATCGATTTCCTTAACAAATTCTTCTATTGCGTTAAATGCATCGATAACCTCATCAATGTGCTTAACAGCCTTACTAATTGCATCATCAATTGATGTTGCAGTAGCTAAATAGTTATTAGCTATTTCTTTTACCGCAAGCTCATTTTGAGAAATTTCTTTTAATCTAGTTACGATAGATAATCTATATCTATCAACGTTATCTGATACCTTAAGCTTCATATAACTTGAATCGTAGATATCAGTCTTATACATTATAAGTCTTTCCATTAAATCTTTAATTTCAGTTGTATCAACAACAGATTGAATATAATCTTTCATTCTAGCATCAAGCTTTCTAATAGCTCTAATTAATTGCTTTGTTGTTTGATAAACTAATTTGAAGGTTAACTCATAATTAACACCTTCAGTTTGATTTAACAGTGAATAAATATTATAAATGTAGCCTTGATATTCAGCTGGATTAATATAATCTTCTGGATATTCATCCTGATATTCAAATTGAGGATATGCTCTAAATAATGCTTCACAAATAGTAATAGCTATATCTGAAAAGTTTAGAACTTCCTCATAATCGTTAGTTACATCTACATATATCCATCCACATTCTTCCATTCTTCTAAGAACGTAGTTTGCAAGTTCTCTTTTAGTTTTAGGATCAGCATCCTCATCCTCTTCATCTTCAACATCATATAAATAAGAATGTGTATCTAAAAAATAAATAAGATCATCTACTACAATACGCTTATCAATACCTAGGATTGAACCACTCTCATAAACCTTAAAAGTTTGTAAAATTGTAGCCAAATATAATCTTTTATTCTTACTTGATAATAAAGAGAAAAAGTTGTCTGGGACCATATCAAATAAATCCATTTGTTTATCTCCAACCTTTTACACAAAATCTATTTATTATTTTAACAAATAATAAACAAAAATACAATGAAATGGGCTAGTTTTTTATGAAAAAGTCATTACTTTTAATAAAAAAAATCTTTCACTAAATAATAGTGAAAGATTATTTAATAATTATTTATTTATATACCAGATGATTACTTATTTTTTACTGAAAAGCACTTATTAGAAATGAAGTCTGATAAGAATGCTGTACAAGCTGTTACAAGTAATAGTGCAAATGATACATATGTACAAGCTAAAGCTGTCATTTTACCATCAGCATCGCCAAGAGCCTTTATTAAATTTTTACTTGTTTCAGAAAGAGTTACAGTATATGGCATTAGTAAAACGAATAAAGCTGCTAAAGCAAAGATTGCACATACAACAATGTTTCTCTTTTTGAAATTAGCAAATGCTAAAACTGTACCAGCTAAAATTAATATAAAAGCAATTATACCAAGTGGATTACCACCAAACATTTCTCCCCAACTTGTCTTTACACCAAAAATTATCTGATAGCAGGTATAATCAGGATCAAACTGATTATCATATTTACCACCTACACCAGCTAAAACCATAAGCACAATAATTACTAATAAAGCAATAACCATTGGCATTAAAAATCTCTTTAAAAATCTTCTCATTGCAAAACCTCCAAAATACAAAAAATATTATATCAAAATAACAGTTTAGTTTCAACAAATACTTATTTTTTAAGTAGCATAGGTCAATATTTTTTTACAATCTATAGATAAAAAAATCACCTCCTATAATTTTAGGAAGTGAATTTTATTTTTTTATTTTGCTAAGAATTCACCAGCGATAACGCCAGCGCCAGCTACTATTGAAAGAATTGAAGAAATAATCCATCCAGCAGCTAGAGAATAACTTGCATTTGCTAAATCGCCAATAGCAATTTTTCCGCTACCATTTGCAGCTTCCCAAGCAACAACTTCGAAGAATACGCAAACACCTGCAGCGATTAATAAACCAGCAGCAATAAATTTTAATAAACCAGCAATTGCAATTTTCTTTTTTAATAAAGCTAAGCAGCTTAATAAAAGCATTAATACTAAACCAGCAGTCATAAGGATAAATGCAACTAAACCAGCCCAAGGCATATTATATTTTGGATCTGCTTGACCAAAAATACCAACGATACCAGAAAGTGAACCTTGACTTGTTCCAGTAATTGCTCCCTTATATGTCCATGTTAAAGATGGAGTAGCAAGTAATAAAATAAATGCAACTAATGCTAAAGTACATGCACAAAGTGTGAATAATAAATTAAAGCTGCCTGCCTTTTTACCTTTCTTTGCCATAATATCCTCCTTTCCTAAACATTAAATTTAAATAACATGATGTCGCCATCTACCACTAAATAATCTTTTCCTTCTTGTCTTACAAGACCTGCTTCTTTTGCCTTAAGCATTGAACCAGCCTTCATTAAATCATCATATGATACTGTTTCAGCTCTTATAAAGCCTCTTTGGAAGTCAGTATGAATAATACCAGCACATTCAGGAGCAAGCATTCCTTTTTTAAAAGTCCAAGCTCTACATTCATCAGGACCAGTTGTAAAGAATGTTGCATAGCCTAGTAGATCATAAGTTTCTCTTATTAATCTATTTAAGCCTGGCTCTTCTACTCCATAATCTGCTAAAAACATTTCTTTTTCATCATCTTCAAGTACTGCAAGCTCTGATTCAATTTCAGCTGAAATAGCAATAGCCTTACAGCCATTTTCAGTTGCGTAAGCTAAAAGCTTTTGATATTCAGGGTCCTTTGATGGATCCGCGATAAATTCTTCAGCTACATTACCAATATACATAAAAGGCTTTGCAGTTAAGAAGCAATATCCATTTACGAATTTTTGTTCTTCTTTAGAGAATTCTAAAGTTCTAACAGGCTTTTCATCTAAAAGATGCTTCTCAATTCTTTTTAGAAGTGCATATTCAAGTGGTGCATCATCTATTTTTGATTGAGCCTTCTTTTCAATTTTAGGAATTCTTTTTTGAACTGAATCTAGGTCTGCAAGTATTAATTCTAGATTAATAATATTTGCATCTCTAACTGGATCTACACCACCCTCAACGTGAGTGACATTAGAATCCTTAAAGCATCTAACAACCTCTAGGATAGCATCACAATTTCTGATATTACCTAAAAATTGATTTCCTAATCCTTCACCCTTAGATGCTCCCTTAACTAATCCTGCGATATCTGTGAATTCACAAACTGCTGGAGTAGTCTTTTTAGGATTATACATACCAGATAAAACATTTAATCTTTCATCAGGTACATTAACCATACCAACATTTGGTTCAATAGTCGCAAATGGATAATTTGCAGCTAAAGCACCAGCTTTAGTTATAGCATTAAATAAAGTTGATTTTCCTACATTAGGAAGACCTACTATTCCTGCTGTTAACGCCATTTAAATCTCTCCTTATCTTTACTACCTTAAATACAAATCCCTATATGCTTGGATTGAATTTGCAATAACCTTTTTAGCTTCTTCAGCACCATTGATTTCATATACTACTGTATTCTTTTCTTCTAATTGCTTATATACTGTAAAGAAATGCTTCATTTCATCAAATTTATGCTCTGGAAGCTCACTAATATCATTATAAGTATTCATTGATGGGTCATTAATACATACTGCGATAATCTTCTCATCGATTGCATCATCATCAGTCATCTTAACAACACCAATAGCCTTACATCTTACAAGAACTAGTGGATCAAATACTTCATCACATAATACTAACACATCAAGTGGGTCCTTATCCTGTGAATATGTTCTTGGAATAAAACCATAATTTGCTGGATAGTGAGTTGATGTATAAAGTATTCTATCCAGAATAATTAGACCTGTTTCTTTGTCTAATTCATATTTCTTTTTACTGCCCTTTGGAATTTCAATACATGAGATGAATTCTTCGGGTGTGATACGATCATCATCGATATCATGCCAAATATTCATAATATTTTCTTCTCCTTACTTTATCATGTTAACTATTGAAAGAACTTCATTAGATAACTTTTCTAATTTTTGATCAGCCTCAGCCTGAGTTTGTCCCTTAACACCATAGTAAACCTTTAATTTAGGCTCTGTGCCACTTGGACGAAGTACGAACCACATATTATCTGTTAAATAATATTTGATTACATTACTCTTTGGTAAATTAATCTTAGAAACATTATCATTTACCAAATCATATTTATTGCCTAATAAGATATCATCCTTAGATAAAATCTTAAAATCCTTAAGAGCTATTTCAGTAGTTCTAAAATAATTCATAACTCTCTTAATCTTTTCAGCTCCATCTAAGCCCTTCATTGTGAAGTTAGCAATACCTTCTTTATAGTAGCCATATTCCTTATAGATTTCTTCTAGGGCATCAACTAAATCCATACCCTTTTCATAATAATATGCTGCTGTTTCACAAAGCATTAAAATAGCTTGGATAGAATCCTTATCTCTTACACAATCAGAAACAAGACATCCATATGATTCTTCAAAACCAAATACATATGTACCTCTTCCAGTTTCTTCCATCTCTCTTGCCTTTTCACCAATAAACTTAAAGCCTGTTAATGTGATTTCAGTCTTTAATCCATATTTTTCAGCAATAGCGATTGGTAGAGTTGATGATACATTTGTTGTAAACATATAACCATCTTTAGGTAAAGTGTTTAATTCTTTTCTAGTCTTACAAATATAATCAAATACTAAAGATGCTGTTTGGTTACCTGTAAATAGTACAAACTGTCCATTATGTTCAACAGCTATACCTAATCTATCAGCATCAGGGTCTGTTGCTAAAACAATCTTAGCGCCAATTTGCTTTGCAAGCTCAATTGCCTCATCATATGCTTCCTTATTTTCTGGATTAGATGTTTTAACACCAGAAAAATCAGGGTCACAAGTCATCTGACATGGAAGTGGTGTAACATCATATCCTACAGATTGTAAAACCTGTGGTGCAAATACTTGACCAGTACCATGTAGCGGTGTATAAACAAGCTTAAAATTCTTCTTTAGATTTGGTCTTAGGATAATCTTTTTAACCTCGTTGATATAAATATCATCTACATCTTTTCCGATGTAATGAATTAAATCATGATGCTTAGAATGATCAATTGCGAAATAATCATCGATTTTATTAATTTCAGCAATAACCTTATCAGCATCTGCTGGAACTAGCTGACAGCCTGTTTCATCATAAATCTTGTAACCATTATACTCCTTAGGATTATGAGATGCTGTAATCATAATACCACCGATACATTTAAAATGTCTTACAGCAAATGATAATTCTGGAGTTGGTCTTAAAGCTTCAAATAAGAATACTCTAAAGCCTAATGTAGATAAAACCTCTGCTGAAATTCTTGCGAATTCAACTGATTGATGTCTATTATCATGAGAAATAGCTACGCCCTTTTGCTTAGCAACATCAGACTTAGTTAGTAAATATCTTCCGAATCCTAATGTAGCCTTTGCAACAATATAGATATTCATACGGTTAGTACCAACACCTAAAACACCTCTCATACCACCAGTACCAAATGCTAAATCAATAGCGAAAGCATCTTCTAATTCTTTATCATTTAATGAATCTAATTCTTTTCTTAAAGAAGGATCTAACTCTTTAAATTCTTTCCATTTTTTAACATTTTCTAAATAGTTCATATTCTATCGCTCCTTTTATAATATTATACTAGAAATAATAATATATTTCTACTAAAAAAAATCGATAAAAAACCCTTGAGACATATAAATCTCAAGGATTTTTGTTAAGTTAATTCTTTAAACTATTGATAGGTGCAGGAATTTGTCCGCCTCTATTGATGAAAACATCAGGCTTAACCTTTGAAACCTTCATAATAGGACCATATCCTAAAAGACCACCAAAATCTAATCTACCATCATCTGGTTGACCAATTGCTGGAATTACTCTTACAGCAGTTGTTTTACAGTTGATCATACCAATTGCAGCTTCATCAGCAATAATACCAGATATAACCTCTGCTGATGTATCACCAGGAATAATAATCATATCAAGACCAACAGAACAAACTGCAGTCATAGCCTCTAGCTTTTCAATTGATAAAGCACCTGATTCAGCTGCAGCAATCATACCAGCATCCTCTGATACAGGAATGAAGGCACCTGATAAGCCACCAACTCTAGATGATGCCATAACGCCACCTTTTTTAACTGCATCATTAAGCATTGCAAGGCAAGCTGTAGTACCAGCACCACCGCATTGTTCTAGGCCAATTTCTTCTAAAATATGAGCAACAGAGTCACCAACAGCAGGTGTTGGAGCAAGTGATAAATCTACAATACCAAATGGTACATTTAGCATTCTAGAAGCTTCTACACCAACAAGCTGACCCATTCTTGTAACCTTAAATGCTGTCTTTTTAATAATATCAGCAATTTCTGAAATAGGTGCATCTTTAGGTGCTTTAGCAATAGCAGCTCTTACAACACCAGGTCCTGAAACACCTACATTAATAACACAATCTGCCTCTCCTACACCATGGAAGGCACCAGCCATAAATGGGTTATCCTCAACTGCATTACAAAATACAACAAGCTTAGATGCACCAATGCACTCTCTATCCTTTGTAATTTCAGCTGCTTCTTTTACCTTTTGACCCATAATTTTTACAGCATCTAGATTGATACCAGCTCTTGTTGAACCAATATTAACACTTGAGCATACTAATTCAGTTTCAGCTAAAGCTCTAGGAATTGATTCAATTAATTCTCTATCACCAGGAGCAAAGCCCTTTTGAACTAAAGCTGAATAGCCACCAACAAAGTTAACTCCAATATCGTGAGCAACCTTATCTAATGTTTTAGCATATTTAACAGGATCACCACCAGATACACCAACAAGCATAGAAATTGGTGTAACTGCGATTCTCTTATTTACGATAGGAATACCATATTTTTTAGAGATAGATTCACCAGTTTTTACTAAATCCTTAGCATAATTATAAATCTTATCATATACCTTCTTGCATGATTTATCTATATCAGTATCCATACAATCAAGTAAAGAAATACCCATAGTAATTGTTCTTACATCAAGGTTTTCCTCTTGAATCATTTTTATTGTTTCTAATATTTCTTTATTCGCAATCATAAAAGCTCCTTAAATTTTATGCATTAGATTGAAAATATCTTCATG
Source organism: uncultured Caryophanales bacterium (assembly GCA_946626535.1). Next base: position 14,414 of record CAMOUK010000004.1, on the reverse strand, counting down.
CATAACATGAATTTCTAGTGCTTTTTCTTTTCCAAGTGATTGTAATTCATCAACAAAATCGTTGAAATCAATTGTTAGTTCATCAATATTGATAAACATAAACATTGCAAAATAATCCTTGATAACTGTTTGGCTTACATCAATTACATTAGCCTTATAGCTTGCACACTTTCCCGCAACGCTAGCTAAAATACCAACAGTATCCTTACCTACTACAGATAAAACAGCGTTCATAAAAAATACCTTCCCTTATATAAAAAATAAACAACTTCATTATATTATAAATATAAATATTTATAAAGCATTGATAACGTTTACACATTTATTTTAATAGCATAAATGTATATGTTGAAAAATAAAAAATACCAAAGGCTACAGTAATCATTAAGCTAGTTAGAGTTGGAAGCAAGGTTCTAAAAAAACTATATAGCTTATAATCATTAAAGACTATTTTTCTTCTTATAATAAAGTCTACAACCTCTACTGCTATAAATACTGGTATAGCAAAGACAAATATCATTGTATAATCTACATTTAAAGCAAATATAATATCAAATCCCTGATACATTATAATTAGACACCAGGATTCTACCGCAATTACTAATAAAGAATGTAGGAATAATAACAATATTAAATTATTAGCTAAATTATATTTTTTTATAACTACTGTAAGTATATAAAATAGCATTAACAGTATTAAGCTTATAAAAAATATTGCAGATAAGCTATAACCTAAATAAACCATTTCTTTTACCTCTTTTTTAATAATATCATAATTCTTTTAAGAATTAAATAAAAAAGAAAAGCCCTAAAAGAATTTCAGGGCTTATAATCGTATTTTATAAAAAAGTTAGCAAGTTCTTATCATTGCTAACTTATTTTTTTTAATACTTTATTACTTAGGTTGCTTACCAATATAAGCTAAGATACCACCATCAACATATAAAATATGTCCATTAACAGCATTTGAAGCATCTGATGCTAAGAATACTGCTGGTCCTGCTAATTCATCTGCCTCTAACCAACGTCCAGCTGGTGTCTTTGCACAAATGAATGAATCAAATGGATGACGAGATCCATCTGGTTGACGCTCTCTTAATGGAGCTGTTTGAGGAGTTGCGATGTAACCAGGTCCGATACCATTACATTGAATATTGAATTCACCATATTCAGAACAAATGTTTCTAGTTAACATCTTTAAGCCACCCTTTGCAGCAGCATATGCAGATACAGTTTCTCTACCTAATTCTGACATCATTGAGCAGATATTAATAATCTTACCATGACCCTTTTTAATCATTGAAGGAATAACTGCCTTTGATACAATAAATGGAGCATTTAAATCTACGTCGATAACTTGACGGAATTGAGCTGCAGTCATTTCAATCATAGGAATTCTCTTAATGATACCAGCGTTATTAACTAAAATATCGATAACGCCAACTTCCTTTTCAATTTTTGCAACCATTTCATTAACTGCATCCTCATTAGTTACGTCACAAACATAACCATGAGCCTTGATACCAGCTTGTTTATAAGCTTCGATACCCTTATCAACTAATTCTTGCTTAATATCGTTGAAAACGATAGTTGCACCAGCTTCAGCCATACCAGAAGCGATAGCGAAGCCAATACCATAAGATGCGCCAGTAACTAATGCTACTTTGCCATCTAATCTAAAATCAGACATTTTCATTTTTAACATTTTCTCCTTTTTTTTATTTTAAATCTGATGTCTTAAAGAAATCTTGATCATCATAATCTTGGTTTTCACCACACATACCCCAAATGAATGTGTAATTCATTGTAGCTGCTGCACAGTGAATAGACCATGAAGGTGAAATAACAGCTTGTTCAGGAGCCATAACGATGTGTCTTGTTTCATCTGGGCGTCCCATAATGTGGAAGACTCTTTCTGTTTCAGGGAAATTGAAATAGAAATATACTTCCATTCTTCTTTCATGTGTATGACAAGGCATTGTATTCCAGCATGAGCCTACGGCAAGTTCAGTCATACCCATAGCTAATTGACAAGAATCACAAACATCCTTATGGATATATTGATTGATAACACGTTTATTCATATGTGCTTCATCACCCATAGGCTTATGATTTGCCTTTTCATAGTTAATATAGACAGTTGGATATGTCTTATGAGCTGGAGATGAATTTACATAGAACTTAGCAGGATTGTTCTTATCTAATGATTCAAAAACAATCTCCTTTGTTCCCATACCAATATACATACCATCCTTAGGTAGGATTTCATATACCTTACCATCAAGAGTAACCTTACCCTTACCACCAACGTTAATGAAGCCCATTTCACGTCTTTGTAAGAAATAATCTGCTCTTAATTCATCTGCAGAATCTAAAACAACTGCCTTATTTACTGGCATAACACCGCCAGCAATCATTCTATCCTGATGAGAATATGTAAACACGATCTCATCTGGTTCAAATACAGTTTCAATTAAGTAATTCTTTCTTAATTCTTCTGTATCATATTTTTTTGAATCGTTTGGATGATTCGCATATCTAACATCTAATTTCATTATTTTATTTCCTCTAATTTATTCTTAATAAAGTTATATGAAAATTGCATATCTTCTGGCTTTGAGCCCTCAAATATTAAATATGCATTAGGTGTAGCCTTCTTAATCTTAGGTAAAATATAATCATAATCCATTAGACCTGTTCCGATTGCGACCTGTTTTAAAGCCTCACCCTCAACAACAAAATCCTTCAAATGATAAATTACGATTCTATCCTTAAATAATTCTAGGCATTCATCTAATATTTTTCTTTGGTCTTGATAATTTGATATAGCTAAATAATTATAAATATCACAAATGTAATAAACATTTGGAGAATTAATTTCACTAACTAATCTATGAAGAGCCTCCGGACAATACATACAATGTCCAAAAGCACCTTCAATAGCCATTTTAGCATTATTTGCTTCAGCTGTATTAGCTAAATCCTTAAATATTCTTTTTACCTCTTGGAAGGCTTCTTCAGTTCTATTTAAAGGATTATAGGTCCATTTATCATCATTAAATGAGCCTGTTTCACTACCTACATATGTAGCATTAAAATCTTTTTCATATTTTAAATGCTCTTTAAATTTAGCTACAAGTGATTCAACCTTAGCTTTATCTGAATGAACTGGATTAAAATATGCGCCAAGCATAATTATATCTAATCCTTCATCGTTAAAAGCTTTAGCGATATCATTTGCTTTTTCTTTAGATAATGTACCAGCTAGTCCTGATTCACCTTCAATAGCCTTATTTAAAACTAATTGAACTCCATCAAAACCAACTTCTTTAGCCTTTTTAGCTAATGTTTTAGCATCAGATTTACCAAAATCGTGTACTCTAACACCAATTTTCATATTTACCTCCAAAAAGGTCTAATTAACGTTGAACACGTCCGTTTGCGTTACCGCCAGCTAAAGATTCAACTTCATCAGCAGAAACTAAATTGAAATCTCCGTTAATTGTATGCTTTAATGCAGAAGCTGCAACAGCGAATTCTAATGCTTCACCTTGAGTCTTCTTAGTTAATAAACCATGGATAACACCACCAGAGAATGAGTCACCGCCACCAATTCTATCGATGATTGGGTTGATGTCATATCTCTTTGATTCATAGAATTCTTTTCCGTTATAAATTAATGCCTTCCAACCGTTATGAGTAGCTGAGAAAGATTCTCTTAATGTAGAAATAACATACTTGAAATTAAATTCCTTTGCCATTTGTTCGAAAATCTTGTGGTAACCAGCAGCACCAGTTTCACCAGCTTCTACGTTTGCATCTGGCTTGAAGCCTAAGCATAATTCAGCATCTTCTTCATTACCGATACATACATCTACATACTTCATTAATGGCTTCATGATAGAAATAGCCTTTTCTGAAGTCCATAATTTCTTTCTGAAGTTTAAGTCTACAGATACAGTAGCGCCAGCCTTCTTAGCAGCGATACAAGCAAGTTCAGTTAACTTAGCAGCCTTATCAGAAATAGCTGGAGTAATACCAGACCAGTGGAACCAATCAGCACCCTTGAAAATTTCATCGAAGTTGAAATCCTCTGGATCAGCTTCAGCAATTGAAGAACCAGCTCTATCATAGATAACCTTTGAAGGTCTCATAGAAGCACCAGTTTCAGCATAGTAGATACCAACACGGTTTCCACCACGAGCGATATATTGAGTATTAACGCCATATCTTCTTAAAGAGTTTACAGCAGCTTGACCAATTTCATGCTTAGGAAGCTTAGTTACGAAATAAGCATCATGACCATAGTTAGCGCATGATACAGCTACGTTAGCTTCTCCTCCACCATAAATTACATTAAAGCTTTCAGATTGAACAAAACGATCTTGTCCTTCTGGTGATAATCTTAACATTATTTCACCAAGTGTAACGATTTTTGCCATTATTATTTATCTCCTTCTATTATTTATCTATTTTTATTTTCATGACAACTTTTTCAACGATTTCATCATTTGCCTTACATTTAGCAAGATGAACATCTTCTGTAAATACTAAAGCGAAGCCTTCTTCAAGTGTGAAGAATACGCCACCTTCAGCACTATACTTAGTAACATCCTTATCAGGATTATAAGGTGTAGTAACCTTTAAAGTAGGATTAGAAATATGAGTATAACCAAATATTTCCTTACCCTTTAAAACAATTTGCAAATCCATATACTTCTCATGATTTTCAAAGAAGCATTCTTCCATTGGCTTTGCAACATATGTATCTCTATTGATGTATACGTTATCGCCATCAACTATAGTCTTTCCTTTTGGAAGAGCTAAAAGATCATGAGTCTTGATATAGTTAATTGCAGTATCAATATTTTTAGATATACCAGTATATCTATATAAATCTGTTAATTTTCCAACAATCATATTAAATTCTCCTTATCTAACAACCTCAGCTGAGCCATTTGCAGCCATAAAGTTTTCAATGTCCTCACAGCTAAATGTAGAAGCATCACCATAGATAGTATGCTTTAATACAGAAGTATTTAGTCCATATCTAACTGCATATGCTGGATTATTGAAATCCTTTAAAAGACCATGAATAACTCCAGATGCAAATGCATCTCCTCCACCGATTCTATCATAAATATTAAATCTGATAGGCTCAGTAAGCTCACATGATAATTCATTATCCTTCAATTTGAAATAGTAACCAGCTAATGAATTCTCAGTTGCTGAGTAAACAACTCTATCTGTACCAAAAATATATTTTAAATTATATTTCTTAATCATCTTAGGGAAGACATTTCTTCTCTTTTCAGATAAAGTTTGACCAGTAAAGTCATCATCTAGAGGAATATCTAATATTGTGTTTGCATCATAGAAGCTTGCAAAAACAACATCTACATAATTCATAAATTGCTTAAATACTGGTTTAGCTTCCTCAACTGTCCATAGCTTAGAACGATAATTGAAATCAAATGAAATTAAAACATTATGCTTTCTAGCTTCCTTAACAGCTCTTAGGGCTACTTTTCTTACTCTTTCACCTAAGGCAAGAGTAATTCCAGATAGATGGAACCAAGTAGCATTGCCAAAGATTTCATCCCAATTGAATTCATCTTCTTGGATTCTTGTGATAGCAGAATGCTTACGGTTATAAATAACCTTAGATGGTCTACCACCAAAACCAGTCTCTAAGAAATAAATACCTATTGTAGATGATCCTCTAACAACATAATCTGTATTAACGCCATTAGCCTTTAAATGAGTAATAGCGCCATCACCTAATTGATTAGGTGGAAGCTTAGACATGAAATATGTTTTATGTCCCATGTGAGAAAGTGCAACTGCAACATTAGCCTCTCCGCCACCGTAGTTAACTACAAATGAATGAGTTTGATCGATTGTCGAATAATCAGGAGTAGATAATCTAAGCATTATCTCTCCAAATGTTACAATTTTTTCTTTCATAAAATCAAAATCTTTCTAAAATTAATATAAATAAGATTACTTCTTCATTTCTTCTCTAGCTTGTCTAACAGCTTCTACATATTGAGCAGCTCTTCTAGCAGTTTCAGCTAAATCGCCCTTCTTAGCAGGAGCAGTTAAATGAGAACCAGATGAAATGCATACTGCACCATTCTTGATCCATTCGCCAGCATTTTCTAAATTAACACCACCAGATGGCATTAAGTTAGCATAAGGAAGTGGTCCCTTAACGTCCTTGATAAATACAGGTCCTAACATATCGCCAGGGAATACCTTAATTACATCGCAACCAGCTTCCATAGCTGTAACGATTTCCTTAATAGTTTGAGTTCCTGGTACATAAGGTACTTGATATCTGTTACATAATTTTGCAACACCTTCATTGAATGATGGAGCAACGATAAATTCAGCTCCAGCTAAAATAGCAACTCTAGCTGTTTCAGAGTCTAAAACAGAACCAGCACCAACGATTAACTTTTCAGCAGGGATAGCCTTCTTTAAAGCCTTAATAACACTATCAGCACCAGGTACAGTGAAAGTAACTTCAATAGCCTTTACACCACCATCAGTACATGCAGTAGCGATATTGATTGCCTCTTCTTCTGTATTAGCACGAACAACAGCTACTACGCCGCATTCAGCGATACGATTTAATACATCAAATTTTTTCATTTTTTCTACCTCTTTTTTCTTTAACGGGCAAAAATAACCCATTTACTTTATTATAGAATTATTTGCAAGTAATGTCAACGAATGAAAATGCTTTAGACAAAAGAAAAAGAGCTACATTTTAGCTCCTTTCAAACCCTCTTAAAACTTTTCAACACTAAGCAAGTTAGATCTACTGCAAGTTACGCAATAACAAGTTCTTTTTTCTTCGTCTACTAGTTGTACATCGCAGTCATCATTCTCATTGTTGTAGCAATATAGAACAACACCATAAGTACCTCTTGCGAAACCCTCGACTGAGTTTGCTAGCTTAACACAATCGTATAAATTAACCATGATTTTCTCCTTTCTTAATGTCTTCTATCTAAAATTTTAAAATTTATTTTATAAATTTTATTTTGTTTCTTTGTCATTATTATAACACAAATTAAAACTATTGCAAGTACTTTTTTAAAAAAAATTAAAAATTATTTTTAGCCTCTTCTTCTACTTCTTCTCTCGCATCCAAATATACCCATTTTCTCGTAAAAACCCCATATTATTTTGTAAATTATATCAAGTTGTGATATCATATTTTTAGAGTTTATTCTTATATATTTTAATAAGTTTTAAGGATGTGATATTTTAGTATGAAAAAATTAAAATCAATCTTTTTGAAAATAAAGTCGAAAACAACCTTAAGTACCTATCAAAAACCTTTATTGGTAACCATAATAAAATTATTAATTGTCAATTTAACTGTGTTAGTTGTGGCTGCCATTATTGCCTTAAGATTAGATACTTCCGGTAAGCATTTTGACCACAACTTTTTTGAAGCCTTTGTTAGTGCTTTTAAATGGATGATTTCTGTAAATTCAATAAATGAATATAATATTAAAGATGATCTAGAAATTATGGTTCTTGCAATCATAGTAATTGCTACTGGTATGGTACTATTTTCTGGTATCATTATCGCTACAGTCACTACTGCTGTTAAGGCCTATATCGACAAAAAATCACACGCCAAAGGTAAGATAGATATCGAGAATCATTTTGTTATATTAAATTATAATAATAAGGTTCCAGATATCATCTATAATCTTATGTGTAAAGGTTTTAATCATAACATATTAATATTATCTAATTACACTAAAGATTTTATTGAAACTGAATTACAATCTGTAATAGCTACTTATGGTTCAACAGGAAAGGCAAAGGCTAAATTAATCATCAAGGAAGCATCCCCTCTTCTAAGAGGAAATTTAGAGGATATTTCAATTGATAAAGCCAGCTCAATATGTATCATGTCAAATGATAATATGAAGCGTGGGGATGATGATAACATTTCAAATGCTGATCTTTTATCACTAAAGATTTTACTAGCCTTAGGTAATTTCAATTTAAAAAATGGAGTTAATATCGTAGTTGAAACTGATGCTGAAGAGACAGTTGAAAAGATGGAAGATTTATCTTCTACTGTTAAAAATTTAAAGGATAAAACAATTATTCCTGTTTCATTCAATAAAAAAATTGGACAAATAATTGCCCAAACAATTATTAATCCAATCATGGCTACAGTATATTTTGATTTACTATCATATGAAGGTGATGAATTCCATTCAAGAGAACCTTTAGATATTGAAGATTATTTAAAAAATTATAATCAAGCCATTCCTATTATTAAATATAATAAGTTATTCGTATTTACTAGATGTGAAAAAAATGCCTTTATAAAAAGAGAAAAGCCTTATCAAACTGATAGGCTACTAAAGACTAAGGAAGAAATAATAAACGACGATTTTACAGTATTTGTTATAGGCAATAATAAAAAACAAAGATTTATTGTAGAAAATCTAAAGCTATCAAGTAGCTTCTATAAGGCAAATTTCCAAGTATTAGAATATCATAAAAATGAAACTGAAAAGCTAATTGAAGATATTAAAAATACTGATGGAATTAAAAAGGTACTTATTCTATCAGATGATTTAGTATCAGATGAATCATATGATGCTAATGTATTTATTACACTTATAGCCTTACAATCAGCCTTCCCTAATAAAAAGGATTTACCACTTATTACAGAGCTATTAGATTCTAGAAATCTAAATAGTATTAAAGACTTCAATATTAAAAATGCCATTATAAGTAATAGAATAATGAGCTTACTAATTACTCAGCTAGCTTTAAATAAGGATTCTAAGAAGTTCTTTGATTCCTTCTTAAAGGCTGATACCGAATCAGGTGGAGATGTATTTGATATTAAGGTATCAAAGGTATCTAAGATTTTAAATCTAAAACAAAATCTAGAATTTTCATCAAGAGCTGAATTAATTAATTCCTTCTACTATAGCTTTAAAAAGCAGTGTATGCTAATAGGATTAATAAAGGATGGCCTCATTACTTATCTTCCTGAAAACCTCGATAGAGAAGAAAAGATAGTTTTAAATTCAGAGGATTCATTAATTTATATAAAATATTAAAAGGTGAAGAAAATTTCTTCACCCTTTTTTATTGTATATTAGTAGAACCTAAATTCTTATTATTTAACTTTAAGAAATCAATAAATGCTTTCTTATCAACTGGCTCTGAATAATAGAAGCCTTGAACATAATCAACATCCATATCCTTTATCATATTGACCTGTTCTTCTTTTTCTATACCTTCAAAAACAATCTTTTGACCTAAGCCCTTAATCATATTAATTGATGAATTTAAGACATATGAGGCTATCTTATTATCAAAATATGAATCAACCATGCCCTTATCGAATTTAACGATATCAACAGGCATTTCAACAATGTAATTTAAGTTAGAATTACCAGTACCAAAATCATCAAGTGAGAATGTGATACCATAATCCTTTAAAATTTGCATATTCCTTAATAATGTAATTCTAGTTGATTTAGCAGTTTCAGTAATTTCTAAATTAATAAATTTTGGATTAACCTTATATTTTTCCATTATAGCTATGTAGCTTGATGCTAAATTATCCTGCATACACTGAATCGTAGATAAATTTACTTCTATATATTCTAAACCTAGCTCCTTCATATTATTTGAGCTGATGAATTTACATACATCCTCAAATACCATCTTGCCTAGCTCAACTATTCTTCCATCCTTTTCCATATCCTCGATGAAATCCGTTGGATAAATTAAATTACCTTCATCATCCTTTAATCTTACTAGTGCTTCTGCACAAGTAAATTTTCTTTCATGTGTTGAATAAATTGGCTGTAAGAATATTTCAACTCTTCTATCATTAAATGCGATATCACATTTCTTTTCCATAATGAATTTTTGGTGAATTTTATCAGCTAAATCGTTATTTACAAAGATAATTTCCTTTTCAAAAGATTTTTTATCAGTTAGATAATTAATTGCATCCATTAAATCTTCTTTACTATAAAATAATGATATATTGTTAAAATACATTACCCTAAAAGGTATTTCAGATTTAATATTATTCGTTCTGTAAATAATTTCCTTTAATTGATTGACCTTACCATATAAATCATCATTACCTGACATATTTCTAACTACAATAAATTTTTCCTTATCATTTTTAAATATCTTCTTCACACCAATATTTTTAATAGTTTCTGTAATAGATTTAGAAAATTTATTGTAATCTGTAAGCGATGATGCGATAGCAGTATCATAATCAATTAATAAAAGCTCAACTGGAGTATTTTTATAATAGCAATCATCTATAAATTCCTCAAAAGCTCTTTGAGTTAAGGCTCCTGTTACTCTATCAAGGTTCCATGCAGGGTTTTCTAGCATGATATAGATAACTAGTGAGCCTAAGCTTTCAGCAAATGAAACAGATAAGATAATAACACCTAAATCACCAAATGCGTAATTAACAATACCTTGAATTGCCGCACCAAATACCCATAAGCTTAAGAAAATACATACACCGATAAATCTTTTTCGATACATTTGTTTTCTTTTAAAAATCGCAACGCTTATAGTGGCAATCATATAAACACCTGTAAAGGCATATGTTAATATAATTGGCCAGCCCTCAGTATAGTCATTTAAGCCATTTGGATCATATACTATATTTATAGGTAATACTAAAACTAAAATTGAAGCTACCCCTAAAACACTAAATGAAATAATCTTAAAAACATTTATCCTTTTTCTAGAATACTTAGTGTCATATATAACATATAAAAATCCGCAGCATACAACAACTAAAACAGAAACTAAATATAGCCTTCCTGTTGCGTATGACAAAAACGAATATGTCCAACCAGGTATATTAAAAGATATTATTGAGGTAATATCTAAAAATATGGAAACACAAATAGCGATTCCCTGATATATAAATATTTTATTAGATTTTACAGCTGCTTTTCTGTCATTAAAATAGAAAATAAAAATGACTATCATAACAAAAAGACCAGCAATTTGTAATAATATATTCATATTTTTCTCCTTACGAATAATATCTACCAAATACATTTTATTATATAAATTGTAAAATTACAACAAAAAAACATAAAGATGCGAAAGCGTTTTCGCATCTTTACAAAAATAATCGCAAATTTTTGAATTTTTTAAATATATTTAAATATTAACTACCTGTTGACTAATATTTTCTAAAAAATAAGGTTGTAAACATGCCAATAACGTCTTCTTTTCTTATAGGCTTTATAAATTCTTTTTTAAAATTCGTAACTATAATCATAAAAATCACCTCTTTTATGATATTTTCAATTATTTTATAATATGCAAAAAAAGATGCATTAAGCATCTTTCAGACTGTTGAATACTCAACTGAGTTTGTCAACAGTCTGAAAAGAGGAAAATTCTTTCCTCTTTAGAATGTATATTTTAATTTTGTCTTTTCAACATTATATCCATAAATAGTCTTAAAATCTTCCTTCATAGATATAACATTAAAGCCATTTTTCTTCCACTTCTTACCTAATTCAGTATTCTTAGTAGTATTACCATAATCTCTTTTCTCATCATCAGCTATCAGCATGAATGCTGCACTCTTATATTTATTATCTGTAATAGTATACATATGCATACTTGAATCACCACTTGAATTACCAAATGAAAGTACTGGCTGTCTACCAATTTCCTTTGCGATATTAACAACCTTATTATTCTTTAAATTCTTAATTAATAATTTATCAGTTCTAACTAGCTTATCACTTGATTGATATTGATAGTCTAAGCTATCAGTTGTTCCTTGATTTGTAGCCTCTAAATAAACATCCATTCCAATAACCTGTTCAAATGGAATATTTAGCTCTTTACAGGCAAAAGCTCTACAGATAAATCTATCTGATCCACTTACAATATAGGTGATAAAATCATTTTGTTGTAAGTATGATACTACTTCTTTCATTGGCAAATAAAAAGATTCTGAATATTTCATATTCTTAAAGCCATCGGCAGGACGATCTAAGAATTTTTCAACATAATCCATAAATTCTACTAATGTCATTCCAGCAAAAGCCTTAGCTTGAGCATTTGCGTGAATAAGTGCCATATCATCTGGATATGTGCCTGTACCATCACCATGAGAACCTTCTAAGATTAAATTACCTACATCCTTTAAATCTTGATCTGCAACATACTTTGTATCATATAGGCATCTATATTCACAAAGTAAATATTCTAAATAGGTTGGAAATAATTCTCCACATAATGTACCATCCATATCAAATACTGCAATTCTATCTTTTTTAGGAATATAGTTTGCTGATTTTTCATTTGTAACATCTGATACGTATTCCTTTAATGTATTTAGCGATGGACAATCGTTCCAATATTCAAATTTAAAATCATTTGATTTTGTACAGCTAAATAAGCTAATTGATAATAATAATAACGCAAAAGCTAATAATATTTTTTTAAATTTTACCATATTTAACACCTACCTTATTTTTTTTTATAGCATAGTTTCGTTTTTTTATAAATAAAAGGGGAATAATAAAAAAACTAATTATTCCCCCTATATTAAATTATTTCATTTCGTTTTTCTTTATTAATCCTAAATTAACATGACAATATCCAGTTGGATTTTTATCTAGATAATCTTGATGATATTCTTCTGCGTTATAAAAATTATCTAAAGGTAATATTTCAATTTTATAGCCCTTATCTAAATTAGAATCAAAATAATTTTTTATAACATCATATTCCTTATCATCTATATAATATACACCACTTCTATATTGATGTCCATAGTCTTCGCCTTGTTTATCTATAGAATATGGATCTACAAATCTTAAGAAATGTTCTAATATCTTTTCTAAAGATATAACCTCATCATCGTATTCTAGTTTTAATGTTTCTGCGTGAGTTGCCTCATGATGCTTAACCTGTTCATATGTTGGATTTTTAATATCACCATTAGCGTAGCCTACTTCAGTATTAATAACGCCCTTAAGCTTCTTATAATACATTTCAACGCCCCAGAAGCAGCCTCCTGCGATATAAATAGTTTTTTTCATATAATCACCTTATTTTTCTATTTTATTTAAATAGTCCTTAAATTCTTTAGTCCAAGACCAATACTTAATGCCCCAATTATCGAAATTCCATTGTTCCATATAATCGTTGCATTCAAAATCAATATACCACAATAATTCATCTTGGACAACAAAATTTGTAGGGAAATAATCTATATTGATACCTTCTAATTTAGCTTTAGAGGCCATTTCTTTTATTTGATCTAAATAGATATCAACTGATTTTTTATCTTTAATTAATTCAAAGATAGTATTACCATCTATATAATCCTTTATTACAATTTCTTTTTTCTTATCGATAGAAATCATATTTGGAACTCTAATTCCAGCTTTTTTTAAGATATTATAATCATTTTGTTCTGCCTCTATCTTATTACCAAAATTATAATAATCACAAGGCTCATGATGAATTTGTTTTAAAACAAAAGGCTTATTATTTTCATCATGTACTAAATATGAATAGCCACCCTTACCATGACCAAGTAGCTTAATAATCTTATATTTGGTATGTAGGACATCAACCATTTCATTTTCCTTATATATTTTAACATCCTTAATATATACCTTATTAGATAGCTTAATAGCTATTTGATTTAATGAATAGATAGTATTTATGATATCCTCTTCTGTAGAATTAGCATTAATCATACACATACGAAGGCTCTTCTTACCCTTAAGGGTAGTTGTTACTATATAGGCATATCCACTATTATTAATACCATTTGATATATCTAGATTTAATTGATTTATTTCATCATCTGATAAGCCCTTTGGTACATATCTAAAATTAATAACACCACAAGATGGTTTAGATACTATTTCCCAATTTTCTAGTTTTTTAAGCTCACTTTCAACTAAATAAGCATTATCAAATGAATAATCAACCATCTCTTCTAATAGCTTTGTTCCAGTAGCTTGAATAGTAAACCATAGCTTTATAGCTCTATTAGGCTTACTCATTTCAGGTCCCTTATCCCAGCCATCTAAATGATCTGTTGATGTGATATCATCTAAATATTCAGGATGCTCAACAAAGGCAGCAACTAATGTCTTCTTATCCTTAACAATTAAAGTTGAGCATGAATATGTTTGCATCAACCATTTATGAGTATCCCAAGTTAAAGAATCTGATTTTTCAATACCCTTTGATTCTAATCTATGAGTATTTGATATTAAAGATGAAGCACCAAAGGCACCATCTACATGGAACCATAAATTATATTTTTTAGCAACATCGCCTATTTCATCTAAAGGATCGATAGTACCTGTATTTGTTGTACC
>CAMOUK010000003.1 GCA_946626535.1 uncultured Caryophanales bacterium | reverse complement strand
CGTTTTATTGTTTGTTTTTCGTTTAAGTTATATATAGTTTTCAAAGACCAAATTTTCTTTATCACTTGTCCCTTTCGGGCAGTGCTTTTTTATTATAGCACTGACTACCTTTGATGTCAAACATTATTTTTAAAAAATTGTAATTTTTTTTCATTTTAAAACCCGCCTACAAAGTAAACGGGTTTTGTTAATTTATTTAGATATATTTTCTACTGAAATAGTCTCTATTTCTTTGTCCTTTAGGCCCTTAAAAGTAACATTCTTAAGCTTAACATTCTTAACATAATTAAATATTAAGCCCTTGCCTTTCATAGGCTCTAGGAAGTCCATCATAGCTGGTCTTCCTTCCTTTGGATTATTAGAATATTCAAAATCAACATTTTCAATAGTAATAGAATCTATTGGTTGCTCTGGAAGTCCATAGAATGTTCCAGCAGCTACATTTACATCAGTTGCCTTAATATTCTTAAAAACAAATTTACCTAAATATGGAGTTCTCTCATCAACTGGAAGCTTCTCCTTAGAGTAAACATATTCTGTATGACCATCTGGATCACAGAAATAGAACATATTAATAACAAGAGGAGTTAATACATCAGTCATCTTGATATTTTCAAAAGTAATACCATCAATTATGGCATCCTTACCTCTACCACGTCTTGTCTTGATTCTTAAGCCTCTATCTGTTTGGTTAAATAAACAATTAGATACGGTGATATTTTTAATACCACCTGACATTTCACTACCTAAAACAATGGCACCATGTCCAAAATTCATTGAGCAGTTTCTAATGTTAAAATTCTCACTAGGTTTTTTAAATTTTCTGCCCATATAAATCTTTCCGCTCTTAATAGCGATACAATCGTCACCTACTGAAAAATAAACGCCTATAATGTCTACATTTTCACAAGATTCTGGATCGCAGCCATCTGTATTAGGTGAATCCTTTGGATTTATTAGCTTTAAATCAATAAATTTTAAATTTTTAGAAAAATATGGATGTAGATTCCATGAAGGAGTATTAGTAACTGTAATACCCTGTAAAGCTACATTATTACAATTATTTAAGAATAATCCTCTTCCTCTCCATGCAATTCTTCTAGTTCTAACATCTTGCCACCAATCTGAATTAGAAGCATTACCATCTACTACACCTTCTCCAATAATTTTAACATTTTCAATATTGATACCTGTTAAAATACTTGCAAAAGTATCTAGTGGGTTTCCTTCCCAAGAGCCTAAATTATATTCATTCTTCTCATCTGATGTATAAATCATACCTGGAAGAATAGGGTAATGCTTTCTATCAGTATCACCTAATAATTTAGCATCTTTAGCAATTTCTATTGTGATATCATTTTTTAAAAATAAAGGTCCAGTTAAATATGTTCCTTTAGGAAAATATACTCTACCATATTTAGGGCAAGATAAAATAGCTGCCTGAATAAAATTAGTATTCAAAGTAGCACCATCACCTATTGCACCAAAATCTAATACATTTAAGCACACAGATTCATAATCAGTTTTAATAGCTTTAACACAAGATTCTTTTCCTTGCTTAATTTCGACCTTATATTCCTTATCACTATTTAAATTAAAAATAGAATAAACATTTGTTTTGACATTATTAGCATAAAGCTCATCATTTAAATAAATTGAATAATCATTAGTTACATAAACATCCTTATTAGAAAGTTCAATAGTAAAACTTCTAGAACTAACAAATATAAAATTAAAATCCATTTATGCCTCCTTTATTTGTTTATTATATTTAACTCTTTGGTAAATAATCCAAATAACATTTTTAATAACAATTACTATACCATCTACGATTAAATATGATAATGCATATGTAAAAGGTTCAATACCTACACCACCTGATGTTCCAAATGGATCCCATACTAAGTGATGTTGTCCTAAAAATACTGTTACAAAAAACAATATTAAAGACAAAGGAAAATTATAAAGGATATTAAGTACAAAGGCCTTAAACCCCTTACAATTTACTAAATTATATCTAAAAGCGTTATTTCTTCTATTATGCATAAGTCTTGTATATGGTCTAACTACATAAGTAGTAAAAATTGCCAAAAACAATCCAAATAAAACAATTAGCGAAAAACTTTGAGACATAATTACATATGGATCTTCTGAATTTAATTCACTAAAATTCATTACTGGAACACCACCAATTCCCATAAAGAAAATGGCAGCTGCCGCTGCCCAAAATTTCAATACAAGAATGATTAACCATGATGGAATTTTAGATAACTTATCCACTTGATATGGATTTATTTCATCATATGATTTATCTTCTTTTCTTCTCATTTTAATTCTTTATCTATCTACCTTTTCATAAGTTCTATCATAGAATATAAATCCTAAAACTACACCAGCAACAGATGATACCATTGAAATTACAACTGATAAGATAGACATAATATAGTTAATATCAAAATCTAATCTTTCCAATGGCTCATTATTATCACCTAATATTGTAACTGAACCATTATCAACTAAGTTCTTGAAATAGAAAATTAAGAATAAATATAATGCTCCACAAACAACAATAACAAATGTTGTTATAGTAGCAGTAATTACTGATCCTAAATTCTTCTTTTTCATTACTGAAGCAGCAGTAAATATATTCAATATACCAAATAGCATTAATAGGAATAATACTATACCAGAAAAATCGAAATCTAAATATGAAACAGTTACAATACCGCTTCCATCAAATTGTCTAGCTGTCCAACCAAATGATTTAATAACTGGGGCATGGAACATTAAAAAGAATCCAATTAGGACACCAGGTAAGGCAATAAGCCATCCTGGTAATTTCATATTATTAAATTTAAATGATGTAATAAAATCATATCCAACACCTTTTAGATATTTTCCAAACATCTTTAAAACTCTAACAAAAGGATTTTGCTTTTGGGGCATTTCCTCATATCTTGAAGTATCTCTATTCTCCATATTGCCCCTCCTTATCTAATTCTCTTAGTTGTTTCTACATCGAAGAAATGAACTCTTGACATATCGAAACAAGCTTTAATCTTTTTCTCTGTAATTTCGTTTCTGCTATAAACTTTAGCGATAACATTTTCTCCACCAAAAGTACCATAAATTAGATTGTAAGAACCTAAAAATTCTGTATAATCTACTTCTAAGTCAAATTGTGATTCTTTATTCTTTGCTAAATTTGCATCATCAACGAAAATATATTCAGAACGAGAAGCCATAATAACTGGCTTTCCAGCATAATTAGCAAGAATCTCTGTTTGATGTGGAGTTAGTTTTAACTTCAAACCAGTAGCTTGTTCAAAATATTCACAATTGTCATCAATTGTACCATTTGTAAAATTCATTGGAGGTGTTCCAATAAATCCTGCAACGAATAAGTTTTCAGGTTTATCAAACATTTCCTTTGGTGTAGCTATTTGTTGAACATAACCATCCTTCATAACTACAATTCTAGTAGCTAAAGTTAAAGCCTCAATTTGATCATGTGTTACATAAACAAATGTAGCATTCAATCTTTCATGTAATTGCATTAATTCCTTACGCATTGATCCACGTAGCTTAGCATCTAGATTAGATAGTGGTTCATCTAGTAAGAATACTACTGGGTCACGAACAATTGCACGACCTAAAGCAACTCTTTGACGTTGACCACCAGATAATTGCTTAGGTTTTCTATTTAAATAAGGAACTAAACCTAATATCTCAGCAGCCTTCATAACTCTTGCATGAATTTCAACTGGATCTACTTTTCTAATTGTAAGTGAGAAAGCCATATTATGGTAAACTGTCATATGTGCATATAACGCATAATTTTGGAATACCATAGCGATATCTCTATCCTTAGGTGCAACATTATTTACTTTCTTGCCATTGATTTCTAGGTCACCAGAAGAAATTTCTTCTAAACCGGCAATCATACGTAATGTAGTTGACTTACCACATCCTGATGGACCACAAAGTACAATAAACTCACCTTTTTGAATTTCAATATTAAAATCATAAACAGCATGGAAGCCATTAGGATAAACCTTGTTAACGTCTCTTAAAATAACATCAGAAGCCATATAATTCTATCCTCCTACTTCTCTTGGTTTAAACTATTTAAATAGTTAGTTAATTTTGTTGAACGAATAAATCCAATAATACCAGCAGCAATTAAGCATGCAGCAGCACCTGCTAACAATACCATAGCTAAAATTCCTCTTGTTGTACCGCTGTGGTCTAACCATCTTACTGCACCATTTGTATAATAACCAGTAATAGTTTTACCTAGCCACTTTTCAAATTCAACAGTACTAGTTCCAGCATTTCTAGCAGAAACATATTTACTGTAATTTGTCATAATAATTAAAGGATATACAAACATACGTATTACACAAACAGCACCAAATCCAATCAATCCAAAAGATGCAGGTTTTGAATAGTGCTTTGTCTTTTCAACGCATAAGAAACCACCTAATAAAATAGCGATATTAACTAATATTTTGACAATAACTAAAGCATTATTTGGATTCATACTATTCAATAGCACAAATGCACCAAGCATACTTAATAGAATGCCTACCATACCTAATGTATAAGATAAACTATTCACTCTATAACGCATCATTTCAAGCTGATTCTTATCATGCTCTAAATCAGACATTTCATTTAGTGAATTTTTATTTTCAATCTCATTAATCATTATTTAGTTACCACCTTTTCTAATATATTTTTTCTTTCTTCAGCAGTAGCTTTATATTTCAAAATAGAATATATAGCCATAAATGCTGAGTAAGCAATAACTACAATAAATAAACTCATATAAACAATAAATGTAATAGAATTACAATTGAACCATTGTGAAATACCATCAAGTCCACTCTTTTGATCTGCTAAATAACCATATTTTGGATTTTGTAATACTGCAACAATATTAAACAACTCATAATTCTTATTAAATATACCCATTAAAGATAAATTTTGAAATAATAATACCAAATTCATAACAATAACAGCTAAAGGAATAAGTATACCACCTACAAGATTGCTGTTATAATAAATTCTTCTACTATGGTTAGCTAATACAAATAGAATAGCTATACAAGCAACGCATGCAAATTCTAATGAAACAAATAATGTATTAAAAGCATTTAATTTGTCTTGGAATTCTAAAACAACAGGAACATAGGTATCAAAATTATTTGAGTATCCATTAGCTACTAATTTACCATCTTCAAAAAAAGCATATAAATACTCATTGTTATAACCTACGCTATTAGATAAATCACTAGAAACTACTTTTGTCCCATTCGAAATATCATAAAACACATGTATATGTACATAATTTGAAGCATAAACTGTTGCAGAAATAAGTAATGCTCCAACTAATGCAATAAAAATAATATAAAAAATTTTACTATGATTTGTTAAAAATTTCATTTTTTAACCTCCTAAAATAGTCAATTTCAGTGAGTGGTATTTAATTAGTACCACTCACCGAAAAAAACTACACTAATTTTATAATTTACAGGATTAAATTATTCTTCTGTTCTTGCATAATCTGGAATGCAGTCTGCTGCTAAACCAGCCTTTGCAACTGAACTTGCTTGTTGATATAAGTAAATCTTATTCTTAGCAGTCATTTCATTTAAAACATCACCGTAAGTGTAATCAGTACCACTTAAGTTACCAACAGCAACGCTAGTTAAATCCTTACCAGCTTTTTCTTTTACAACAAATACCCAACCAGTAGGTTCTGCTGACAACTTCTTAGCTTCCCAGAATTTTGTTAAATTCTTGTAATCTGTTGCACCATCAGCATCTTTAATTGACTTCCAACCAGCTGAAGGTACTGTAGTATCCCAAGTGTTAGTTCCTGGAACTTTATCAACTCTAGAAGCAATTACAACACCTTTATCAATTGCAGTTTGTAAAGCAATTAAACCTTTTTGACCATACTCATTTGTAGATTCAACTTGTAAAGCCTTTGATCTTACATGACCAACACCATGAGTTGAACCGATATATTCACGCATAAATGACCAGAAATCTTTCTTTTGCTTTGACATTTCAGCAATCATAGCCTTAGTAGCATCAGAAATAACTGGAGCTAATTCACCAGAAACGATATCTGTAGCAACATATGCCTTCTTAGAATCAAATGTTAAATTTGCAGCTAACTTATCACCTTTAGCTAGGTTTGGCTTTTGCCAATATGCTTCAGGACCAAAGTCTTGAATTAATGCACCCTTTTCACTGAACATATAATCCATTAATCTGAATGCAGCCTCTTTATGTTCAGCTGTAGCAGGAATACACCATGCAGTATTCTTTAATGCTCTATTTTCTTCAGAGTAACGTAATAAAGTCTTACCAGTATGATCTGATAATGGAGCATCATATTTAGCAGTTGTGCCATTATTCCACCATGCTACTGGAGGTAAAATAGGTCTAATACCTTTAACTTCACCTTTATATCCAGTGAATCCTGTAACTTTACGGTCTGTACCAATACCATCAACCATATCATTACCTTGAGCTTGAGCTGCACAGTAATCATACATTAATAAACCAAATCCGAAATCACTAGCATTCTTCTTGAAATACTTATCAAGATATTTAGTACCATTTGCAGTTGAAGATGGCTTTAACCAGAATTCTGTTAAAATTAAACCTTCATCATAAATTTGAGATAGTTTTTGTAAACCATCATATGTTGCAGGAGTTGTAGCAGCATCATTTAAAGTACCATCTTGTAAGAAGTATAACATATCCTTCTTAGAAGTCATACCAAATACGCCCCAAACTTGCATGAAGTCTGCGATATTTTCAACACGGTTATCAGCTTCACCACGTGGGAATAATGTTTCAACTTCAGCATTAGCATCACCAGAAATTACACCTGGGTTAGCCTTAACAACACGCATTAAAGCGATTAATTCATCTGAGTTATATGCTGCTGATTCTGAACAGAAAATATCAGAATACTTAGCGAATACTTTGCCTTCACCAACATAATCGCCATATGCTTCTTTTAGATAGTCTTGGAATTGCTTAGCAAGATCCTTACCAGTTACACCAGCATCAGCTTGTAATTTTTCATTTTGTCTAACAATAATATTTTTAACTTTTTTAACTGTTATTTCTTGAACAGCATTATTCTTTAATACTTTAATAGTTGTATCAGCTGCATAGTTATTTTCAGCATCGATATATGGAGTATAAGTACCACTTTGAACTACGTTTGCAGCTGGATTCTTACCACCATTAATTGTAGTATCGAAAGCATCAAAGCTTGTAACGTCTAATACTTTTTCAACTAATGAAGTATCCATCATGAACATTCTTTCAACGTCATTATATCCGTCGAAATATGGTGCATAGAACATTTTGCCTGATTTTAATAATGTTTTATGAACAGTTGGATTTTTTCTTAAATACTCCTTTAAATTAGGCATTTTGTCAAGATTAGCTTCTAAATCTACAGCATTATTAGCGCCCATATCATTATTAATATGTGCAGTTGTAGTGTAGAATAAGTCGATCTTCTTATTACCTTCGCCAACATAACCCTTTGCAGATACAGCATTAAATGTATCATCATCTGTACTTGTTGAATAAGTTGCAACATCAACGATGTTTAAGCCAGTCTTATCACCAAATGCCTTCCATGTAGGTAATAAAGTACCTTCGTTATAAGTAACACCATCAACAACGTTAGTGAATGCTTCAGTTCCACGATATGTTACACCTGAAGTACCCGCGTAGTTAAGGAATACATTTACATCCCCTAACTTATCATAAGTTTGGTCAGCTGGAGCTTCAGTATAAGTATGAGTAGTTGTAGCTAATGAGCCTCCAGTTGTTCCTCCTCCATTACAGCCTGCTAATGTTAAACCAACAGTAGCTGCTAATGAAGTAATTAGAATTTTTTTCTTTTTCATTTTTCTCCTTTTCCTTCTTTCTATCTTTTTTTATTCTTTAACTCCGCCAACGTTAACTCCGGCTGCAAAGTACTTTTGTAGCTTAGGATAAATAACGATGACAGGAATGATAGAACATACTATAAATGCGTACTGTAATGAGTACACTGAGTAATTAAGGTCTCCACCTTCCTGTGCTAAAAGTTTCTTTAAAGTAACTTTAATAAATACTTGTAATGGTTGGTCATTAGTTCCTAGTAGCATTTGTGCCCAAATATAGCCGTTCCAACGTGATACAGCATAGAACATCGCTACTGTAACAATTGATGACTTTGACATTGGCATATACACCTTTGTTAATAATTGGAATTCAGTTGCACCATCAATTGTAGCTGCTTCCTCTATTTCTGATGGGATACCACTAAAGTAGTTTCTCAATAAGATAATATTGAATGCATTGAAACCTAAAGCAATAATAAACATTTCACGAGTAGTTACACCAAAGCTCAAGAAGTTTTGTAAGTTAGGAATCATACCAGCATTAAACCACATTGTAAATACTAGCATAAAATTGAATCCTCTACCAAACATTAATCTTGGCTTAGAAAGTGCATATGCACCAGTAATTGCAACTAGCATTGATACCAAAGTACCATACATTGTAATATAGAATGAGTTACAATATGCCAACCAGAATTGCTTTTGAGTAAATACATCTAAATATGTATTGAATTGAAAAGAAGTTGGCCATAAATATACAGTACCTGCATCTACTGATGCCTTATCTGAAATTGAACTTGATAAAATATATACAAACGGATATAAACAACATAACGCAAAAATTGTTAATAATACATAGGACATTACCTTAAATATAACTTCTGTCCTGTCTAGTCTTTTCATCATAAAATCATATACCTCCTACTAGAATAATGAAGTAGATGATACACGTCTACTAATAGCGTTAGCACCTAATACAAGAATCATAGCGATAATCGCATTGAACAAGTCAGCAACAATACCGATTTGCGCAATTGGGTGAGCATCAGCGCTATCAGCATCTCTACCAGACATACGATATACTAAAGTAGAAATAACATCACCTGTCTCCCATGCTTTGTCTTTATCGCCTATCAATAACAATACTTTTTCATATCCGATATTTAAAATATGACCAACACGAGTAATTAACATGATTGTTAAAGTTGGAGCCATACCAGGGAATGTAATATATCTAATTTGTTGTAATTTAGATGCACCATCAATTCTTGCTGCTTCATAAGATGTTGGAGAAATCGCTAGGATAGCAGCAAAATATACAATTGAACCATAACCAGCACCTTCCCAAATACCTGAAACCTGATAAATAGGTCTAAAGAACTTAGGAGCAGTTAAAATTGAACTTGTGTAAGGCTCTCCACTATCTGTTGTTGCCCAACCTATATTTTTAAACATTTGATATAAAATACCACCTGCGCTAGTTGTTGTTTCTCCACTACACCATAATGTAATAATTGATGTCATAACAACTGTAGATACGAAGTGTGGTAAATATGAAGCAACTTGTAAGAAACTTCTATATCCTGCCATCTTTACTTCACTAAATAATAGCGCCAATAAAATTGGAATTGGGAAACCAATAATTAAACCATACATACTGTTTACAAAAGTATTTCTAAATGCTCTCCAGAATTCTCCCCGGTGATCACCTACAAATATATCTTGTAGCCAGTAAGCACCACACCACTCCTGATTATAAATTGCGCTAGTATCATCGCCCCACTTAAATCCGGTTAATATACCGTAAATAGGCTTATACTTGAAGCAAATCAAGAATGCTAACATTGGAATTAGTAAAACATACAAACGCCAATCTTTAGCTAAATTAATAAGAACTCTTTTCCACTTTGTACGTTCGACTTCATTAACAACGTCTTGGTTTGATTCAACTAATTTTTGCATAAAACACACCTTCCTTTAATGCTAATTTGTTAAAATCTCTTGCTATAATTTTAACTCATTCGAATCAGTTGTATTATGTTCTTCCTCTTCATCAGTTTCAGATATCGAGAAAGTTTCTGCATCAATACGATCTAATTCTTCTTTTTTCTTGTCATCAACGAGTTTTTCATATGCATTTGTCAAAACTCCTTGATATTTTAATATCACTCCGCCAACAATCATTATCCGTAGTCCAATCAAATTATATGTGAAACTATTTTGAGCATAAACACATAAATTATCTTTTTTTGTCGAAATAATTGTTTCTCCTAAATCATTTGTTGTTTGAATATTATATGAATACAATATTTCACCAACCTTTAAAGGATTACCGGAGGTTATTAAATTATAGAATCCAACTTGTACTAAGTTGAATAATATATAATTAATGACTAACATTGAAATGAATAGCCATAAATTATTTAATGTTTTCTTGGTGCCAAGCTTCTTAAATATTATTATATCAATTATAAACACCAGCAAGCCAACACCGATAGATAAACCCATTCGCCAATCATACATTGCTGCGAAATACGAGAATCTATTAAAATGACCACCTATACAATTAGCTAAAGCTATAAATGGTATTGTGGTTAATCCCCAAAAATGCCATCTTACAACTGCCATAGTTATAAGTAGTAACCCAAACGTAATGCTAGGAGCACTTATAAATACATAACCTGACATCATTGTAACAAGCGCCTCAAGCACACAACCTATCAAGGTAATAGTTGCTAAATCATAGAACATATACCTATATATACTTTTTCTCATTATAGTTTAGCCCTTTATAAATATTTCAGGATACAAATTTAATCTTTTCATTTCTTTATAAAAACAATCGGCAACCATAAATGCTCCATCATATCTAAGATGAGTGTCATCTATACTGCCTTCAGGTTTATTCTCATATAACCCTTTATCGAAATTCATAAAGAATCTTTTAGATAATTCCTCTCCTTCTTTTTCGACTACTTCTTTAGTCTTTTCATATAAATCGATGTAATCTAAATTTAGTTTCTTAGCCAAATCAATTACTGCTTGAGGATAATCTCCATGGGTTCTTAATAGCTTCCCGTTTTCAAACTTCCTTTCAGTTATAGAAGTCAATAGGATAACTCTGGCTTTTTTCTTTAAGATTTCATCAACCATATATTTAATATTTTGTTGGTATGAAGTATACGGCTCAGTATATCTCAATGGGTCAGAAATTTTAGAATCATTATGACCAAATTCAATTAATACTAAATCGTCAGCTTCTATACTATCTAAAGCTTCACTAAACAATCCTTGGTCAATAAAGCTTTTAGTACTTCGTCCATTCCTAGCAAAGTTAAGAATGGGACATTTTACGAACCTTTCTAACGCTTGTGGCCAACCTGTTTGAGGGTACTTTAGATGATTATTAAATTGCATGGTCGAATCACCAAGAGTGACAATTCTTTTAATCATAAAACTTACTCCCTAAACAAGCGCAGTCATAGCATAGCGCTTTCATAGTTCACAACTTATTTTATCATTATGGACATTATTAGTCAATAGAAATATTTTCGTTTTTTTCGTTGAAAAGTCCTTATTTTTTATATATTTTCGGCTTTATTTTAAGTGCATAAATATGCTATAATTTGAAACGTCGAAAGGTGTGATTTTATGATATATAGTATAACCAATAACGACTCAATTTCTAATATGCTAAATATGTGTAAGCAAGGTGACACAATTCAGCTGAAACCTGGAATTTATAAAGAAAAAATTGCTATTTTTGTCGATGGAGTAACTATAATCGGTGAAGATAGAGAAAACACAATAATTGAGAATAATGATCACTATCACAAGATTATGGAAGACCATAATGAATGTAATACTTTTAGAACATATACAGTCTTTGTAGGGGCAAATAATGTAACAATTAAGAATCTAACCATTAAAAATACATCTGTTCCATCTGATGTTTATGGTCAAGCAGTAGCCCTACATGCTGATGGAAACAATTTCAAGTGTGAAAATGTATTTTTAGATAGTGCTCAAGATACTTTATTTACTGCTCCTCTTCCACCAAACCTATTAATAAAATATAAAGGATTCCTACCAGACTATGAAATCACTGGTAGACACAATAGACAAATCTTTAATAAATGTATTATTAGGGGTGATGTTGATTTCATATTTGGAGGAGCGACAGCTCTATTTAACGAATGTGAAATAATTAGCATAAATAGAGAACATTCTAGCCACGACGTAGCTGGTTATCTTACCGCTCCATCACATAATCTAGATATTCCATATGGTTACCTATTTTATAAGTGTAATTTAGTTGGTGAAGAAGGCACTTTAAATGTATATTTATCTAGGCCATGGAGAGATTATGGTTGCGCCGCATTTATAGATTGTAATTTAGGCAATCACATATCACAAGAAGGCTTTTCAAATTGGAGTAATACAACAAGATATGAAACTGCTAGATATTTTGAATATAGTCCAAATGCTGATACTACAGCTAGAGTGAAATGGGCGAAAATAATGAATAAAGATGAAGCATATACTTACTATAACAACTTCATAAAATATTTAAAGGAGGAAGACTAAGCTTCCTCCTTTTTAAATGCTAATTCATATAAAGTTTGTTTGATATTTAGTGTCTTAACGACCTCATCTATTTCTTCTTTTACCTTTTTATTATAGCCATTATTAGTTAAAGATGCTCTTATTAATAAATTCTTAGGTGTGGCATCAAAATCGACAAATTCTAATATTTGAGTTTTATATCCATAATATTGTAATATATTAGCTCTAATAGAATCAGTAAGTAGGCTAGAATATCTTTCCTTAATGATACCAAATTTATTCATAAAATGCAGATTAGATGAATCTAGCTGTGAATTAACTTCCTTTTGGCAGCATGGAACTGAAAATATATATCTACATTTCATATTTATAGCGTAATATAAGGCATAATCAGTTGCCGTATCACAAGCATGTAAGGTAATAATCATATCAATATTATCTTTTTCATTAAAATCCTTAATATTACCATCTATAAATTTTAAATGGTCTTGATATCCATATTTTTCTGATATCTTATTACATTCATTAATAACATCAGATTTTAAATCCAATCCTATGATATCAACATCTATTTTCTTAACCTTATATAAATAATAATATAATATAAAGGTTAAATAACTCTTACCACAACCAAAGTCGATAATCTTTAATTTCTTTTCTTCACCTACAGAATCATTAATTATTTCTAAAAATCGATTAATCTGTCTATATTTATCATATTTAGCCTTAACTACTCTACCATCTGGAGTTGTAACACCTAAATCAATAAGAGCAGGAATAATCATCGTTTCATCTAAAAGATAATTCTTATTACGATTATGATCTTCAATATTTATTAATTCATTATTTTTTCTCTTATTAGTTAATAATTTACCTTTTTTAGTTAGTCTATAGCCATAGACAAAGTCCTTAGTAAATATCTCTAAATTACAAAAATCATTAAATAAACTAATAATTTGATTGTTAATTTCAGCATCAGAATAATTCTTATGAAATGCCTGCTTATCAGTAAATAAGCTTATCTGATATAATTCGCCTATTTTATTAATTTTTCCTTTAACATATTTACTATCCTTATTAGGATTAGAAAATGTTGCCTTTAAAATATCCTTTGGAATATAAATTTCCATAATATCAACCTTTTAAAAAAGGGCTACCGCTAGGTAACCCTAAATTTTTTATTCGTCTTTTAATTCAACTAAATCTGCCTTTTGATAGAAAGATGTAACAGAGATTGCTGCTGATTCAGCGCCTTGCTTTGTTTCATAAGATTCGCCGATAGCACATACTCTACCGTTTTGAGTATATAACTTAAATAAGTAATGATCATTCTTATCCTTAACAATCTTGAATGTACCATCTTTTACATTTGCCTTAAATACTTCAATTGAATTTAAGCAGCTTGCTTTTGATGTATATCCATCAGCTTGGCATAGGATTTGACCATTAGATGCCTTTAAATCCCAGCTGAATTCATCATTAAACTTTTCATATTCAAATTTACCGCCATCCTTATGTTCAATTTTACCAATCTCAACAGGAGTAGCAGTTGCTGCATCCTTATCCTCTAATTCAACTTCTACAACATCTGCAGAAAGCGCGAATTTCTTAAATGATTCAGATGCGCTAGTAGCGTTCTTTTCTGTCATATAGTTTGCAGAAATTGCAATAACTCTATGGTTACCTGCGATAAGTTTGAATTTATGTCTTCCACGCTTATCAGCAAATACTCTAATTTCGCCACCAGTTTCAACATTTCTTCTAATAGCATCGATAGCCTTTAAAACACCATCTTTAGTTGTATATAATTCTGATGCAACTAAGATTTCACCATTAGATGCCTTTAAATTATATTGGAATCCATCACCGACTTGGAATACTTCGAACTTACCATTGTAACGTCCACCTGTACTCTTCTTTGCAGGTTCCTTCTTTGCAGCTGGTTCTTTCTTTGCAGCAGCTGTAGTTTTCTTTGCAGGAGCTTTCTTTGCTGTAGCAGTTGTAGCTTTCTTCGCAGGAGCTTTCTTTGCTTCAGCCTTCTTTGCAGCTTTAGCTTTTTCCATTTCAGCTAATGCAGCACTATATTTAGCAACGATATCGTCAACTTCCTTTTCTGTCTTAGCATTTTTAATAGCTTCGATATCTGCTTGTAATTGCTTCTTATCTACTGAATTTGTTTTTGCCATCTTCGTAGTCCTCCTATTACTCGCCTAAATATTCCAATAAATCTTCTAATTGCTTAGTAGATTTTTTCTTTTTATCTGCTAATTTCTTAGTTTCAGCAGGAGCAGCTTTCTTTGCAGGAGCTTTCTTAGTTGTAGTAGCCTTCTTTGCAGGAGCTTTCTTTGCTGGTGCCTTTTTAGCAGGAGCTTTCTTAGTTTCAGCTTGTTTTGGTTCTTCTTCAACTACTTCCTCAGCTGGTTCTTCAGCAGCTTCTTCTTCAGCTGGTTCTTCAGCAGCTTCTTCTTCAGCTGGTTCTTCTGTAGTTTCTTCTTCAACTACTTCTTCAGCTGGTTCTTCAGCAGCTTCTTCTTCAGCAGCTTCTTCTTCAACTACTTCTTCAGCTGGTTCTTCAGCAGCTTCTTCTTCAACTACTTCTTCAACTGGTTCTTCAGCAGCTTCTTCTTCAACTACTTCTTCAGCTGGTTCTTCAGCAGCTTCTTCTTCAACTACTTCCTCAACTGGTTCTTCAGCAGTTTCTTCTTCAACTACTTCCTCAACTGGTTCTTCTGTAGTTTTTTCTTCAACTACTTCTTCAACTGGTTCTTCTGTAGCTTTTTCTTCAACTACTTCTTCAACTGGTTCTTCTGTAGCTTTTTCTTCAACTACTTCTTCAACTGGTTCTTCTGTAGCTTCTTCTTCAACTACTTCTTCAGCTGGTTCTTCTGTAGTTTCTTCTTCAACTACTTCCTCAACTGGTTCTTCAACAACCTCTTCTTCAACTGCTTCTTCTTCAGGTTGTTCTTCTTGAACTGGAGTTTCTTCAACAGGAGCAGCAACAACAGTTTCTTCCTTCTTTTCCTCAGCTGGTTTTGCAACTACAGTAGCAGCTGGTTTGTTTTCAACATATCTTTTACTTCTAGCATAATCTGCTATCTTCGAAATGATTAATAAAATAACTATGATCAAAATAACTGCAGCAATTGATAAAAAGAAAATTTGATCAGTCTTGTTATTCATTAAATCTTCCCAAAAACTTGCATAAAACATTAACATCGCCCTCTTTTCGTACTTTATAAATATTATAAGATAAAAAAAAATAATATTCAACTTGATTTTTTTACAAAAATATAAAAAAACCTCTAAAAATCACATAAAAATTTTAGAGGTCCTCGTTTTTTAATAATTATTCAAATTTTTATAAGTTTTTGAAATTATAAATTTATTGTGTTACTACCAATTTTATATTCGCCACTGCTACCTGCCAAATAGAATTTTGAATAGTTCGTTTTGGTTGTAAATGTTACTATGACATCACCATTATAACTTAACTCATAAGTATTAGAATTTAAACTTAATGATTTAGTTGTTGCTTTGACATTTGATAATGTTGGTGTTGTTTCCAAATTTCCAAAGGCTAGGAATGTTCCACCACTAATAGTCGCTCTAGAATCTGTATCAAGTGCCGTTGCCATACCTTGGTTAGATAGATTCATAGACACAACAACTCCACCAGTTTGAGTATATGTTCCATTAGCATCTATTGCGTCAGTATCACCTGATGCCACTATAATAACTGAAGTACCACCATTAATCTTAATTGCAGTACTAGCATTGATACCATCATCTGTAGCATATACACTATTATTTCCGCCATTTATTTCAACGATATTGCCCTCAAAGCCTTCATACGCTGTAGCTATTGTAATAGTTCCACCATTAACAGCTAAAGTATTATCTGCATGAATACCATCATCCTTAGATGCTATTGTAATAACACCTCCAGAAATATTAACATTTCCTAGTGATAATTCACCATTTTCTAACGTTACATTTGATGTTGCATGAATACCATCATCATATGCTTTAATTGTAATATTTCCTGCAATAATATTTATTTCATTATCGCACTTAATTCCTTTTGTTGAATAGCTAGTTTTATCGCTATTTCCATCTTGCATTCCACCAGGCATTCCTGGAAAACCAGTTTGAGAGCTTTGGGCTTGATAACTAGACCAATCGACACCTATTTTTTTAGTAGATGTTGAAACACTTGTAACGGTAAGCATATCCTTTGTTGAATTAATTGCTTGACCAGTAGATGCAGCAAAATAAGTAGTTGTTGATGGTGTAGCACTTGCTTCAAACATATATATTTGAACACCTGTATATTTTGATGTATCGATATCACCTTTTAGATAATAATATGTTGATTGACTTCTTCCACCAAAGCCCATATTAGAACTTTGTGTTTGATAATATGATAATTTAATAAAATCTCCATTTTCCTTATCGTCTGTATTATAGCAATATGCATAATAGCTATATGATGTTGAATAATATCCACTTGCAAGTTTTAAATATAATACTTGAGAATTAGCAATGCTTGAAGGCGAATCATTTGAATAACTTGAATATGAGCTTGTATAAATATTTATTGTTGGTTCAAGTCCACTATCATCTGCTAATATAGATACGTTATATGCAGCATCTATACCGTCACAGCATGCGTAAATATCTACTTTTGCATCACCTAAGATTGTAATATTACCTCTTTGATTTCCCTTAGAAGAAATATCTGAATTTGTTGTTTTAATACCATCTCCGCCAGTAGATATTGCTGTAATATTTGCAGTATCAATTGTTACTGAATCGTTACCCTTTAAAGCATTATTTATGGCATTAACCTGTAAATTCAAATTTTTAACATCTAAATCATTCTTAGAATGGATACCATTGTTATAATTACCAAAAACATATAAATTACCCTTACCCTTAATCTTTAGATCGCAGGTTGAATAAATAGCTGCTGTTGGATCATCATCTAAAGCTGTAGTTCTTGAATCAGTAATGTAATTATCTGTGCCCTTTTTAGCAGATATTTCAACATTTGAAGCTGAAATAACATTAATAGGTGCTGTAGTTGTTGATGTAATATTTACACCATTTAAATTTAATATTACCTCACCATCTTCTACATTAATAACTATAGAACCATCACTTAGCTCACCTGTAACATCATATTCACCAGCTGATAAAATAGTATAAACATTACCATTTATTTCAACTGTACCAGAATCAACTGCTGAAACACTTAATGCGTTAGTTGTTACCTCAGGTGCTTCCTCCTTAGTATCTTTTGCCTCAGTTGGTGTTACATCATCTGTTCCACCAGTAATACCACTATTTGGATATGATTCGTTATTATTCTTTAACTTATCACACCCTGTCAAAGTAAATAATGATAATAAAGCTAAAAAGCCAATTAGTTTTTTCATTTTCATAATATCTGCCTCCTATTTTATGGCCATATTATAAATAACAAAACTAAATTTTACTTAAATTCAAAATAAAAAATAAATAAAAAGACAGCAAAATAGCTGCCTCATTCATTATTTTTCTATATGCTTAAATATCTTATCATAGACTTCACTATCCTGGTCAGTCATTTTAAATACACTCTTAGATTTCATATACGCTTGTTTTTCCTCTAAGGTATTTAATTTCTTTTCCATAACTAATTGACCATAGGTATAGAATGTATCTTGCATATATTTTATAGCATCACAAGTATAATTTGGATTATGAGCCTTCTTATCGACAATTAAAAAATCTAAATTATCATTTTTAATCTTCTTTTGAATCTTATATGTAGTAGCCTTATAAGGAACTACTCTGTCATCTAAAGAATGAATAAATAAAATTTTATCAGTAGTCGTTTTTAAATATTTAAAATTATTAATATTGAAATACTCTGGATTAGTTTTCTTTTCATACCTTAAAATACTACTAAAAATCATGCTGAATGGTGCCCTACTAACACCTTTTAGCTCCGCTGCTAGGCTAGGAAAACCAGATATAATAACAGCCTTTTTAATATCTTTATTTAAATTGATAACATTTAAAGCTGTATAAGCGCCAAGCGAGTGACCAAATAAAACAATTTCTAAATCCTTTATTGCATTAAGTCTTTCATCATTACCGCTTCTTAAATAATTAATTAAATCTAACACATCTCTAGTAGGTTCATTAACACTATTCATCTTGTCGCCTTCACTTTTATCACAGCCACAATAATCTAGAGTTAAAACGAAATAACCATTTTTAGCTAGCTCTTCAATTTCTCTAACATAGGCAGTATGACCTGGCCCAATACCTGGGGTAAGTAATATAAATTTATCTTTCTTAAAATCATCATAATAATAAGCAAAATAAGCTATATTAACGCCAATAGAATTCTTAAATTTACCATCAAAATAATTTAAATTATCAAAATCCTTATATGATAGATAAGGTGTGACACCATCCTTATCAAATCTCGGAACAAATTCCTTTTTATATCTTTCTAATAAAGCGCTCATAAATCCCCCTTTAAGCAAACAATATTGTCCATATTCTAACGTAATAAAAAACAGCATACTTCAGAAAAATAGATTTTTTTAAAGCATCTAATAATCACTTCTAATACTATTTACGATTTAATCATTTATATTTTTATTCTAACATAGATAATCATTCTATGTCGAGTATCCATCTACCTTTTTTACATATTTCTATAAAAATGTGATGCTTTTTAACGCATACTAAATCCTTAAATATAGGGAGCATAGAACATTATTGTACTATGTTTTTGGAGCTCCACTTCATTTTTCTTATCATTTGGTTAACCTTCTTACTAAACACAAAAAAGTCTAATACTGGTTGTATTAGACCTATTCAACTATTATGGAACGTAAAGCACATTTTAATACAATTTAACGATTGCCAAATTCAGTATGTGCGGAAAACGCACTTTCCTTTTTCTGATAAAGATGTAACCATCTATAATTTGGAAGTAGTTATTGCAATTGAATATCGTGTAAAATCAAAAAGAGTCATGATGTTCATATTATCCCACCTACAAAAATATAATATTCATTATATAATATACTAGTAATATGTGCTATAATTAGCTCATAGAAGGAAGTTGTAAATATGAGACATTTTATGAAGAAGAAATTACAACTTAATAAAAAAAATAGCTCCATCGCTTTAATAGCGGTGGAGTTTTCTTTTTGAGAAAATTAGGAGGAAAAGCAATATGAAAAATGTAGAAAAAGAAAATATTTTAGAAAAAGATTATTTTAATGATCTAAATAGAATTAAAGAAACTATTAGGCAAAATCAAGCTAAAGCAATGGTTTATGTAAATAGCCAAATGATATTAACCTTTTACGAAATAGGTACTATCATCAATAAAAGAAAAACATGGGGTTCTAAATATATAAAAAATCTAGCAAATGATTTAAAAGAATATGGAAAAGGCTACTCTGTCCAAAACCTAAAATATATGTCACAAATAGCTTGTGAATATACAATTGGTGAAATTAGCCACCAACCTGGTGGCCAAATTCCATGGAGAACATTAATAGAAATAACAAGCAAATCTAAATCTCATGAAGAAATGTTATTCTATATTAATGCTACGCATAAAAATGGTTGGTCTAGATCTATGGTATTAAACCAAATAGCTTTGAAAGCATATGAAAGATCATTAATTGAGCCTGATATTACTCCTTCAATTAAATCTGATGAACTATCTAATGAATTATTTAAAGATACATATGTTTTCAATTTCTTAGATAAAAATAATATTAAAACTGAAAAAGATTTAAAAAATCAATTGATAGATAATATCATTAAATTTCTAAATGAATTAGGTCCTGGTTTTTCTTTGGTTGGTAAAGAATATAAACTGGTTACACCAACAAATGAAGAATTTTTTATTGATTTACTTATGTATCATACAAAAATACATTGTTATGTAGTAATTGAGGTTAAAATAGGTAAATTTAAACCTGAACATTTAGGTCAATTAATATTTTATGTAAATGCTATAAATGAGTTAGAGAAAACTGATATAGATGAGCCAACTATTGGTCTTCTTCTTTGTAAGGATGCAGATAAGTTTGTAGCTGAAACTACGCTTAAAAATTCTTTAATGAAATTAGGAATTTCAAAATATAAATACATTGAAGAATTACCTGAATATTTAGAAAGAAAGCTAAATAAAAAGCCTTGATACGATTTTATCAAAGCTATTTATCTAATTATTCTTTTTTTCTTCAATAAGTTCTTCTATCCTATGTGCCATCTTAAAGAAACCATCCATGGCAAATTTATATGTATCTATTTCATGTTTGATTGAAGAAAGCATTAAAGCACGATGAGTTTCATTATCCATCTCCATGTTTTGATACTTTTTATATTCTTCAATGCTTGATTCTAATTCATTATTATACTTAGTAATAAGCTTCAAAACCTTTCCTTGAGCAATAAGTAAATTATCTAATGAGCTTAAAGAATTAATTTGCGCTCCAAGTTGACTAATATCATCATCTGATACATCAGATGAAACCTCAACATTTTTAGGCTTTACACTTGGCTGAATTTTATTTGAAGCTGAAACTTGCTTTACAGCAGGTTTTGTACTAGTTTGAATTTGTTGTGCTTGTGAATTAATTTTCTTACCTTTACGTAAATCCTTTATTGTTTTATTTAATTCTTTTTTATCTTCTACATAGCCTATACTCATTTTAAAAGTTTGGTTAGGCTTCATTGGATTTAAAGTTTTATATTCTATGAAGCATCTACCAAACCAGCCATATTTAGGCATGCCTACAATATCTTTTGTAAAGATACATTCGACAGCATATTCTTCTGATACAAATATGAAGGCTTCAGATTTTTCATCATAATATGCACATTCAAGGTTAACTTCAGAATTTAAATTAATGCATTCAACCACATCTAAAATATCTCTTAACGCATTAACTAATACAAAAAATATTACTACAAGTGCTATCCAAATTTGATAAGGTAAAATAAGACTTTTACCTGTTGCTTCATCTTTAATAAGTGATGCGAACATGAAACCAAATGATGCTATAAATAGAATTATACTTAATATAAATAAAAATTTTAAAGCGCCATTATTTTTATTTGTTCTTTTTCTTTTTGCAACAACATTAAATCTATCAAAATTCATAATTTATCCCCTAATATTAATAAGTAGTAACTGTGATTCTATGGAAAGCTTGATCTTCATCTACTAATTTACCAGTTGAATCAAAGTAAAAAATTTTTTCTTCAAATTGATCATCATGTCCAGTTGTTTGATAATAATCTAAAAGATATCTGCCATTTTCTAGTAATCCTTCTCTTTTTACATGGATTCCATACATAATGGCCCTTACCTGATTAATAGGCATTCCCATTTTGACCTTTTTACCCTGTTCTCTACAGTAAGGTCCTTTTCTAGCTGTAGAAACATTAACCCATCTCCATACTAAAATAATAGCAGGAATAAATCCAACAACAGTTAAAAACAAGAAGAAACCAATACCTGCATTAATCGCACAAATTCTTCCTCTCTTTTTAGTGTAATGCTTCTCGGTCTTTACTTGTTTTGCTATATAATAACAAATAGCATGAGAATTATAATTAAAAACACTATTTTCCATACATCCCCCAAATCTGTTTATTTTATTATAAAATTGATTTTTACTTATTAAAAATACGTAAAACCACTATAAATATTATATATATATATATTAATGCAACATTAATTAACTATATTTTAAAATATTCTTATACCAAATAAAAAAAGTCTAATACTGATTGTATTAGACCTATTCTACTATTATGTACAATGACAAGTATAGTAATACAAATGAAACACCATGCAACACCCTTATGTGTAATAAAAAATGAGGATGCATTAGTGTTCAGTCTTAATCTATTTTTTTAGTTTCCCCATCATTTAAAACATTCAATACTACCTATTTTCTTTATTATCTTTTTCTTTAATTTCAACATAATATTGTTCAATACGATCTTTCGCAAAAACAAAATATTTTTCTAAACCCGGATCAAATTGTGTTCCCATATTTTCAATAATGATTCTATATGCTTTATCAAATGAAAATGCTTCTTTATAAACTCTCTCACTTACTAAGGCATCATATACATCTGCAATTGCCATAATACGAGCTTCAATTGGAATTTGATCACCTTTTAAACCATCAGGGTAACCTTTACCATCCCATCTTGCATGGTGATATTTAGCAACATTAATTGCGATATTTTCAAAATTTTTATCCGCAAGCCCATCTAATATTTCTTTTAAAATTCTTGCTCCTTCAGTGGAATGCATCTTCATTTTATCATATTCTTCCGGAATAAATCTTCCTGGTTTTCTTAATATGATATCATCAATCGCAATTTTACCTAAATCATGCATTGGTGCAGCTTTAGCTAAATTCTTAAAGAAGCTATGACTTAAATTATTTTGTGGATCTTTCATCATTTCTTCACAGATCATCTTTACTACATCACTAGTTCTTTTGATATGACCACCAGTTGAATTATCACGACTTTCAACCATCGTTGCCATACCCAATACTAATTTATTATGCACAGTATCTTCTCTTTTCTTGATAACTGAGAATGCATAAAATAATACAATCTGTGTTAATATTAATAGAATTGCACTTGAAATAATACTGATGTTAATTCTTAATGTACTGATTCCTTCGCTTGTTACTGTTTTCAAAATCCATGTACTAACTGCATATATAATCAATATAAACAAGCCAAACAAGGCAATCATTGAATTTCCTAATAATTTCTTATGATCATTTTTAAGTAAAAAGCCATAATAAATAAAACCAAAAACAGCCCATATTACAAATATCAATAATGATTCAGTAGATAAATAATCAGAATTAACAATATCATTTCCAATAACAAATATTGCAAATAAAATTGACAAGATAAGACCAACAATACCACTTACAAAACTATCTTTTGCATTCTTTTTATCTTTTTTCGATTCAGATATTGTGATGATTGATATATATGTATAGACAATAATACCACAAAATGTATTAACATCTACAATCCAACCAATCAAAACTCTTCCAAAAAATAACATCACAAAAGCTAAAAGGCATACTGCAATAATACAATTTTTTGGGTTTCCATTCTTATCTTCTTTCTTAAGAAATTTAGGCATTATATCATCTTCTGCCATGCTGTGAATTAAATTAGTAAGTGCAATCATATTACCAATTATACTTGTTAAAATAATTGCAAGCAATGCAATGATAAACATTACAAGTCCAAATGTACCTAAATAACGATTAATAACATAAAAAGCAGGTATACCATCAAGACCACTTAATGTAGTTGATGCAGTTAAATACTCATACCAATTAGCATATGTACTTGGAAATACACTAATTGATAACATACATACTAATATATATATTACAGACGATACAATAATAGAAGCAGCTAGTATTCTAAATGTATGCTTTTGGCCAAATTTAAAATCTTTTGACGAATGTGATATACTTTCAAAACCAATAAATGCCCACGGCATCATACCAATTACCGATATTATTTGTGTGAATTGATTTTTCTCTACAGGTGCAAAATTTGGTAAATATGACTGTACTCCACCCTTATGCATAATTGCAGATACAATGAATCCAAACACAATTAGGACTACAAATATTAATACAAGTACAGATTGCATAGAAGAAAATATTCTTTTTCTTAGCATACATATAAAAGAAATCAAAAATAAGAAAAATGCTGATAAAAGAATTTCTCCTAAATATACTTCATATCCACCAATCACATAATGAAATCCAAATTGAAATAGATCTCCAAATATATATCTCGCAAAAAGGGAAATAGATGAAACATTTGCCCAAAGTATAGCCGCATAAGTAATAATTAAAAACCAAGAGGCAAGAAATGCATGATCTCCACCAAGTGTATTTTTCGCAAATGTATAAATACCACCATTAGAATTAGGATATTTATTCATCATATAATGATAATTATATGCTAAAACAAGCATAATTAACATTCCAATTATTATCGCAATTGTGCTACCTAATGGTCCAGCCTTACTTAAAAACGAACTTCCTGTAACAACAAAAGAGCCCCAACCAATAGCAGTACCAATAGATAAAGATAGAGCCCCTAATATTGAAATTTTATTTTTCTCATTTATATTTTTCATACGCAAGTTCTTCCTAATATTTATTTGTTGGCATGCAATCCATTAGCATTTCTTTAGGAATAGAAATAAATATTTCAGCTAATTCTTCATCAAATTGTTTGCCTTCTTCTTTTTTAATTATTTCTATTGCTTCTTCATGACTTATCTTTTCTTTATATGTTCTTCCCATTGTCATTGATGAATATGCATCAACAATAGCAAGCATTTTACTAGGAAAAGGAATAGATTCACTATTCTTAAAATAATATCCATTTCCATCTACTCTTTCATGATGATATAAAATCCAATCAGCAATATAATCAAAAGATTTAATTTCTCTCAACAATCTTACACTTTGTTGAGGATGAGTACGCATTAATTTCCATTCTTCTTCTGTTAGTGTATCTTCTTTATTCAAAATATCATTTGGAATTTCAAGTTTACCAATATCATGAAATAATGCAGCATATTCAATACTAACAAGACTATAATCTTCTCGCATATTTCTTGGTATTTGATTAAAGAAAGTTACCATTAAATTTTTAACATGTAAGCTATGTCCTTTAATATTTGGACCATATGAATCCATTATACTAATTAATACTTGAGCTATTTCTAAAGATCTACTTTTTGTTGTTTTAATTAGCTTATTCATTAATAAAATTGATAAACTTACGAAAAAGCTTCCAAAGAATAAAACAAGAGCAATCATCAAATTTACTTCTGATTTAATTAGAATAAAAATATATCCGCCTAAAAAGAAAATTATTAAAATTAAGCCCAGTACAAGCATTGCGTTATCCGGCCTTACACCACCTGAGATAACATCTCGCATTTTTAGCATAAACATAATATAAACTATTATATTGCCAATCATAACGATTGCGCCAATAATAATAAGAATCAAAACTATTATATCCATAAATCCGTTTCCTCCCTGAATATATGAATATTATACCACTTTTATTATTTATTAAAAAAGTCTCAAAGTCAGATATTATTTTTATTTTAAAACTTTACAATAACCATTTTTTAAAAGTATTATTTTTTCTTTCGCTTCTAGTTCATCTCTATTTACGCCACTTATCAAATGCTCAAATACACAATAAAATGTTTTCTATCTTATAACTTAAATTTTTTTCGTATCAAAATGGTTCATTCGACATGCCAAAATATAAAAAGGCCTGATACAGTATTGTATCAAACCTATTGTTCTTTAATGGTGGACTAGGGGAGATTCGAACTCCCGTACGAAACCCACTCCGACTTGCTTTCTACACGTTTATCTTATTATAGAAATTTCATCAGCCCTAAAGCTAATAAGCAAACCCAAAGCTGACTACACTCTATTAATTTCGAATACTATTCTTAGAGTAGCAGAACATTATTCTATCCTATTAAATGAGACCTAGATTATAGCCATAGGAAAGCTATAATTTTGGTTGCCAATAACTATAGATTAGCAGAAAGCATAGTTAGCTTGAGTATTTCTACCAGCTAAGAATGCATAATCATTATCGTTTGCGTTTATTACAAACCTCGACGTTTTTAAGGGAGCCTACTCCCACGTGCTTACAAGACTTCATAAATCCCGGCGAATCCTAAAACTAGCCCATATTTATTTATAACTATTTTTTATTGCTTTATCTATATGTCTTTTTTCATCTCTTTCTTTAATTGTTTCTCTCTTATCAGCTAGCTTTTTACCCTTTGCTAAAGCTATCTCAATTTTAACTAAAGATCCAACAAAATATGCCTTTAAAGCG
This sequence comes from uncultured Caryophanales bacterium, assembly GCA_946626535.1. The sequence goes on along the minus strand of CAMOUK010000003.1, from coordinate 58,967 downwards.
ACAATTGCTAGTCTTTCTAGTTTAACCTTATTGTATAATTTTAAAATTTGATTCTTATGAAGTAACAATTCTCTAGTTCTTGTTTCCTCATGGTTAAATATATTGCCTTGATCATATTTAGCAATATACATATTTAAAAGCATTGGCTTACCGTCTTTAATTAAAACATAGGCATCGTTAATATTGCATTTACCTGCCCTTATTGATTTAATTTCAGTTCCAGTAAGCTTTATGCCTGCCTCAAATTTATCAACAATAAAATATTCAAATGTCGCTTTTTTGTTTTGACATATAATCTTCATTAAAATTCCTCTGACATATAACTATGATAGTCCTCTTCTAGCATAAAATCAATCTTACAAGTCAATTTTGATGCAGAAGCTACCATAACTTTAACCTTATCTCCTAATTTATAGGTAGCATCACCTGATGATGCACTTAAATTATTGTTATCAGCCTCAAAATATCCATCCATATTTTTATAAGCTAATAAGCCTTCAATACCATTTTTAAGAGTAACATACATTCCAAAATTAGCAATAGATGTAATGATACCCTCATATACCTTATCCTTTGGCATATTAGACATATACCAAGCTGATAGCATATCATTTACCTTTCTTTCACAATCAATGCTCTTTCTTTCCTGCATAGAATTGCTTAAGCTGATATCAGAAATAATAGCCTCAAAATGAGCTAAGTCCTCCTCAAAATTATTTGGATGTAAAATTAGCTTTTTAATTATTCTATGTACCATTAAATCTGGATATCTTCTAATAGGTGATGTGAAGTGGCAATAATATTTCATACCTAAACCATAATGTCCTAGACATTGTGGATCATATTTTGCCTTCATCATACTTCTAAGTAACATATTATTTAATATAGGTGCTGTAGGAAGCTCCTTTATTTTTTCTAATACAGTTTGAATTTGTTTTGGATGAATATCATTTTTAAGTGCCATAACACTTACACCCATATTTCTAATAATACCAAAAACATCTCTTAGTTTATCCTGATCTGGGTTTTCATGAATTCTATATTCACATGGTAAATTAGAAATATTTAAATGATAAGCTATTGTTTGATTGGCCTCTAGCATAAAATCTTCAATTAGCTTTTCAGCATTATCTCTAGATCTTAAGGTGATATTTTTAGGTGAGCCATCATCATTTAAATCAAATTTAAATTCATCAACATCAAATTCGATACCACCATTATCATGTCTTCTTTTTCTTAATACCTTAGACAATGCTTCCATATCTTTTAGCATATCATAGATATCACTATATTTGTCAACTAATTCCTTATTATCCTTTAGGATTTCATTAACATCATCATAGGTCATTCTATGTCTAGATTTAATATAGCCCTCTTTAATATCATAATTAACTAAATTACCACTTAAATCTATTTCCATAACACATGCTAAAACAAGTCTAATTACGCCCTCATTTAATGAGCATATACCATTAGATAGTTTCTTAGGAAGCATAGGTAAAACTCTATCAGCTAAATATAGTGATGTACCCTTTTTTAAGGCATCCTTATCTAGTCCCATACCTTCCTTAACATAATTAGCTACATCTGCAATATAAACTCCTAGTAAATAATTACCATTAGATAGCTTTTCAAGTGATACAGCATCATCAAAATCCTTTGAATCAGAACCATCGATAGTGATTATAGTCTTATCAGTAAAATCAGTTCTTCCAACTAATTCCTTTTCTTCAACCTCATCATTAATATAATCTAGCTCCTTAATAGTCTCTTCGCTAAATTTATCCTCAAAGCCAAATTCTAAGGCTATTTCACTAATTTCAATGCCCTTATCATGAGGCTTACCAATAACTCTAGTTATCTTACCATAAATAGTATTATAGCCATATTTAATAATATCAGCATAAACTATATCGCCAGGCAGAGCTCCATTTAAATATGAGTAATCAATATTTACTAAGCAATCAAAATCATCCATATTAGAACGAATATAATAAACATCCTTAGTCTTTTTAGCCTTCTTCTTCAAGGTGCCGATAACAAATTTATGATATCTATCGATAACCTTATAAACCTTAGCTGATATACTCTTACCCTTATTATCAAAAGGATATATTAAGCATAAATCCTTTTCAAAGGCTCCACCAATAAATTCAGCAGGTACATAAAAATCATTATCGAAGCCTTCAACCTTTACAAAGCCAAAGCCTCTAGGGTTGATATTTATTCTACCCTCCATAAGGGCATAATATGAATTACCCTCTGAAACAATCTTTTCTTCATCTATTAATTTTTTTAAAATTTTGTCAAGCTCATTGGCCTTAACACCTAAAATGCTCTTAAGCTCCTTAAATGATGTAATTCCATGAGAAATACATTCATAAGCCTTTAAAGAAATATCCATACTAGCACCTCCTTATAAGGTAAAAAAAATGAGATTTTTTTAAAAATCTCATTAATTATTATATTTATTAACCTCTATGTATAGCAACTGATATAACAACTAGAATAACGAACACTAAAGCTATACAAGCTGTTGTTCTTTGCATGAAAAGCTCAACGCCTCTAGTCTTTTGTTCTTTAAACAAATCAGACTTACTACCATTAAAAGCATCATTAATATCATCCTTTGATGATGATAGCATAACTATAATAATTAATAAAATTGCAACTATGCAAATGAAAATATCAATAACGTACTTGCCCATAATGGCACCTCCAAAAATCTACTTTGTTATTATAACTAAAATTAAATCAGTTTACAAGCAAAAAATGTAAATTATTTTACAATTTTAATGATTAAATTAGGATTAATTTGGTCCTTTCCATAATTAAATGCATCATTAATAATCTTAATAACTTCATCATTTTTAGCGCTATTTGAATAAATTGTAGCTAAGACTTCACCCTTAGAAACCTTATCTCCAACCTTCTTATTTAATACTACACCAACACTATGATCAACATCATCAGTTATCTTTAATCTACCTGCGCCTAAAAGTGAAGCTGCATTACCGATAGCTAAGGCATCAATTTTTGTAACATAACCATCAGCTGTTGCTAAAACATCCTGCTTAAAATCACCTAATTTAAATAAAGATGGATTATAAACATATTCCTTATTACCACCTTGAGCTTCAACTAGCTCTGCAAAGCACTTTAATGCTTCACCATTTTCAATTTGCTTCTTAGCTAAAGCTGTAGCCTCTTCTTCAGTCTTACAAATTTTAGCATCTAAGATTAAATGTGCTGCAAATACTATACATAAATCATAAAAATCCTTTGGACCCTTACCATTTAATGTATTAATTGCCTCTATTACCTCTAAGCTATTACCAACAGCTAAGCCTAAAGGTTCATCCATATTAGTTAAAATTGCAGATGTCTTTCTTCCACAATTATTACCAATTTGAACCATTAGCTTTGCAAGCTCAGTAGCTGATTCAACATCCTTCATGAAGGCACCACTACCAACCTTAACATCTAATGAAATTACATCAGCACCAGATGCTAGCTTCTTACTCATAATTGATGAGGCGATTAGAGGAATTGAATCTACAGTTCCTGTAACATCTCTTAGGGCATAAAGCTTCTTATCTGCTAAAACTAAATTCTTAGTTTGACCAACTACGGCAATACCAATCTTATTAACCTGATCGATAAATTGCTCATTCGCTATATTTACATTATAGCCTGGAATTGATTCAAGCTTATCTAATGTACCACCAGTATGACCTAAGCCTCTTCCACTCATTTTAGCAAACTTTACACCAGCTGATGCGACAATTGGTCCAACAACTAAGGTAGTCTTATCACCAACACCACCAGTTGAATGCTTATCAACCTTAATACCTGCAATAGCACTTAAATCTAGCATATCGCCAGTATGAAGCATAGCCTCAGTTAAATAAGTAACCTCTTCATCATCCATTCCTTTAAAATATACAGCCATCGCGAAAGCTGATGCTTGATAATCAGGAATGTTACCTGATGCATAGCCATCAATGAAGAATTTAATTTCTTCCTTTGTTAATTTTTGCCCATTTCTTTTTTTAATAATAATATCTACTGCTCTCATTTTACCACCTAAATTTTATTATAAATTCCTAATATTTGAATAATATAATCATTAGAATTTTCAAACATCTTCTTTAATATTTCTAACAATTCTATATCATCCTTAAAAAGTGCGCATTCAAAATAAAATCTATATTTGCCCATCTCTGTTTTCATAGGTCTAGACATAATTGATTTTAAATTAATATTTAAATCATGGAATCCCTTTAATATATCAAAAAGTAAACCTGGTCTATCAGATTTTGCTGTAATAACTATAGATGCTTCAATCTCTGAATTTAATTCTTCCTTAAAATTATTTTTAGATATTACAAAAAATCTTGTTTGATTATATTTAGAATCAGCTATGTGCTTTAATTTAATATTAAAATCATCAGTTAAGGCATGTACTGGAATAATTGCTCCATCTGATACTTCCTTAATATTATTTAATGATTCAATATTTGAATTTGTAATAATCATATTAAAATTATTCTTTGATACAAATTCACTACATTGTCCAATAGCCTTAAAAGATACATAGACATTTTTAACATCCTTAATATCTTTTGCATTTGATACAAAGGCAAAATCAATATCTAGCTTAACCTGTGAAATAATATGATAATCATTTAATATGATTTGATCCATCGCTTCTATAACAAAGCCATCTAAGGTATTCTCAAAAGGAATAATACCTAAGGTATCATCATCCATATAAGAAGAAATCTTATATATTGAAGGGTAATAATCAATTATATAATTGTCTTTATCTTTTAAAAACTTATTTAATGCTATATCGCAATAAGTTCCCTTAGGACCTAAAGCCACTATCCTTTTCATAAATTTCTCCTTTTTTTAGTGATATCATCCTATAGTTTTCATCCTTTTTAAAATAATATACACTAACCCTATTTTCTTCCTTTAGACAATAAAATTTATTACCATCTATTACTAAGGCAGAATCCTCTTCTATACCAAAAGCATCACAATCATATTTTTTTAATTCATCATTATAAATTATTAAATCTTCATTTTGATAATGTGGGCAAATAGTAATATTTAAAATATTAAGACAATTAACCATCTTATAATTATAATTATGGAAATTATCTAAAAACATATATTTATCACCCATAGAAGCCTTTGTATATAACATAGCTCCTGCAGATGAACCAGCAAATATCTTATTATCATTAATATGATTCTTTAAAATAACATCTAGCTTATTAGCTTTAAAGAATTCTATTAAATCGTCAGACACTCCGCCACCAATATATAAAATATCACTTTTATTTAATAATATTTCGAATGAGTTAATATTATTATAATCCATAAATAAAATTTCGCAATTTAAATTTTTTATTAAATCTCTAAATTTATTATTGGATTTTTCTAAATTAGTAGCTGCATAGCCAACATATAAGATTGTTGGCTTTTCCTTTTTAGTTAATTTAATAATTTCATTTTCAATATTATTTGTTAATATTTGTTTATTTGCCTTACCGCCTATCAAAACGAACATAAAGCTACCTCTTATAAGCTTCTAAATAATAAATTGGTCCCTTATCCATCCACTTTTCTTCAAATTCTGTTGTTATATTATCTGGAAATCTCTGTTCATCAGCATGAAGATTTAGACATATATTCTTAATTAAAAAGCCATTTTCATTAAATGATTCAAGTGAATATTCAAATAGATGTCTATTATCAGTCTTTTGAATGATAACACCATCATCAGCTAATATATTCTTATATTCATCTAAGAATAATTTAGATGTTAATCTTCTTTTCGCATGGCATTTTTTTGGCCATGGATCAGAGAAATTTAAATATATTGTTTTAATTTCCTTTGAATCGAAATAATTTAATAATTCACCTGCATCTAAAATAGTAATCTTTAAATTATTTAATTCTAATTCCTCAAGCTTTTCTGAAGCTCTAAGAAGCACTGAATCAAATTTTTCAATAGCTACATAATTTATATCTGGATTTTTAGAAGCTAATTCAGATATAAATTTACCCTTACCACAGCCAATTTCAATATGAATCGGATTATTATTGTTAAATAAAGATAACCATTTGCCCTTATAGCTTTCAGGATTAGCTATAAAATATCTTGATTCCTCTAATTTTATTTTTGCGTCTTTTACTTTTCTTAATCTCATTTACTTAAATTATATATCGCAACGATATAAACCTTTATAGCGTTCATAAAATCATCTAAATACATATATTCATTTGCGATATGACATACATCCTCTCTTCCAGGCATTAAAGCACCAAATGCTACTGCGTTTGTCATCTCTCTAGCATATGTTCCACCACCAATTGTTATAGGCTCATTTTTATAATCACCTGTAACCTCTTGATAGGCAGCCATCAATGATTTTACTAAGAAAGAATCCTTTGGTACATAATGTCTATTAGATTCTGAAACAACCTTAAAGCTATAATTATATTTCTTAACAGCTTCTAAAACCTTATTTTTAATTAGATCAAGTCCACTATCTAGTGGTACTCTACAGTTAACACCAATTTTTAATTTACCATTATTTATCATAACGATAGCTAAATTAGATGTTAAATGCTTCATTTCCTCATCATATAATGCATAGCCTAGCTTTTTACCATAGCAATCATCATTAAAATATTCATCCATGAAATTAGCTAGCTTAGAATTTGTGTTTTCCTTTAAGAATTTAAAAATTAATGTTGCGGCATTAATACCATTTTGAGGGAAAGCACCATGGCTAGCCTTACCGAAGCAAACTAGATAATCTCCTTCAATCTTTCCTTCAACATTATTATCCTTTAAATATTTTTCAAATTCCTTCTTTAAATCAACCTTTAATTTTGCTTTAGCAACACTAGGTACGATATTATATCTATCACCACAGATAAATTCTTCGATGATATCATCTTTAACATCGCCTAAAATATCGTAGCTCATCATAGCCTTTTCACCATAGATTAATGGAAAATCAGCATCTGGTGAAAAGCCATATTCAGGCTTTGGCTCATGCTCAAAATAATGTTCTAGACATCTTGAGCCTGATTCCTCATCACAGCCTGCGATAAGTCTAATCTTCTTATTTGGCTTAAAGCCTAAATCCTTTAATATTTTCATAGCTATATATGAAGCAACAAGTGGTCCTTTATCATCTAATGAGCCTCTTGCAAACATCTTATTGCCCTTTATAACAAGCTCAAATGGATCAGTTTCCCATTCTTCCTTCTTTACAGGTACGACATCTAGGTGAGCTAAAATACCAACCTTTTCATCTCCACTACCAAATTCAATATGACCGGCATAATTATCAACATTTTTAGTAATGAAGCCATCTTTTTCTGCTTGCTCTAATAAAGTATTTAAAGCTCTTTTACATTCTTTACCAAATGGGGCGTCACTATTTGGCTTATATTCATCTAATACTGATGCACAAGAAATTAATCTTTTTAATAAATCAAGGGCCTCTTCCTTATAATCATTTGCTAATTTATTTAAATCGAATTCCATATTATTCTCCTCTAAAAGTGAAAAAAAGATAGATCACTTAGTAATCTATCTTAGATTCATTAAATTTCCTTACCAAGCTTAAGCTCTAAAATCTTATCCTTTAAAGCTGCCATAGCGTCCTCTTCATCTCTTCCGCTACAGATAATTTCAATAGTAGTTCCGCTATATACTCCAAGCGACATAACACCCATTATAGACTTGAAATCGATACATTTGCCTAAAGCATTTAAATTAATATCAGATTCAAATTGTACAGCCACATTAACAAGTAATGTTGCGGGTCTAGCATGTAAGCCAGCCTCATTAGTTATTTTAAAGATCTTTTTTACCATACGATCCTCCTATCGCTTTATTTCAATCATGTGCTTAATTGCAGCACTATCCATTTTATATAATGTTTTGATGGTATTAAATTTTACAAATACTCCACCATTTGAATTTGCCCTGATGCTTTCTAAATCTACAAGCTGTAGGTTCTTAACCTCAATAGTTAATCTAGCATTTTCTACAGTGACATTTAAAATATTGTCAATACCACCATAGTAGCCTATAAGCTTATTAACGAAATCCTGGTCGACCTTAATGAAGCCCTTTTCATTAGATTTTTTCTTACTACTTTTTGCACCAATAAGTAAAACTATTAGGGCAACAGCTACAAGTAACCCTAATCCTACATATACTATAGGCAAAAATGAAGTTGTCTCAGCATAAAGCAAATTATTGATTTCCATATCCATATACCTACCAAAATATATTATAATTTTTTATTAAATTATTTTCAATAATTTTAGATATTTTTATTTTTCATAACCAAATTTTTTAAAGAATTCATTTTTGAAATCAAGTAGTCTATCCTCTTTAATCGCATCTCTAATTTGATGCATTAAATGCTTCATAAAATATAGATTATGGTATGTTAACAGTCTCATACCTAATATTTCATCAGCCTTAACTAAATGATTTAAATATGCCATCTTATATGTCTTACATACAAAACAATCACATTCCTTATCTAAAGGTTCAAATGATTCCTTATAATTTTGATTTTTAACTTGAATCTTACCATGTGATGTAAATGCTGTACCATGTCTTGCATTTCTTGAAGCTAATACACAGTCAAACATATCTATACCATTCATAGAGCCTACGATTAAATCATCAGGTGAACCAACACCCATTAAATATCTAGGCTTATCCTTTGGCATAACATCCTTTAAATATTCAAGCATTTCATACATATCCTTCTTAGATTCTCCAACTGAAAGACCTCCAATTGAATATCCAGGAAAGCCAATTTTTTCTAATTCCTCAAGGCAATATTTTCTAATTTCCTTATTGCCTCCACCCTGAACTATACCAAATAGAGCCTGCTTATCAGGATATTTATGAGCTTCCTTACCTCTTTTTGCCCATCTGATTGTTCTATCTACTGAATCTTTCATATATTCTAAAGTTGAATCAAATGGAGGGCATTCATCTAAACTCATAATAATATCAGCGCCTAAATTATTTTGAATCTCTATTGATTTTTCAGGTGATAGGAATAGCTTTTCTCCAGATTTGTGGTGTCTAAAATGAACACCCTCCTCTGTTATTTTTCTAATCTTAGAAAGTGAGAATACTTGGAATCCTCCACTATCTGTTAGTAAGGCTCCATCCCAATTCATAAAGCCTCTAATGCCACCAAATTCCTTTACTATTTCATCACCAGGCTGAAGCCAAAGATGGTATGTATTTCCTAAGATAAGTCCATCAGATACCTCTTTTACTTCACTTGGAATAAGAGTTTTTACATTAGCCTTTGTACCAACTGGCATAAAGATTGGAGTTTCAAAATCACCATGTGGTGTATGCAAGATTCCATATCTTGCGCCTGTTTGCTTACAAACGTGTAAAACCTCATGCCATACAGGTGGCTTCATTAGATTCTAACTATTTCCTTTATAACTACATCATCTAGTGGCTTATCTGAATAGTTAGTTTTTACTGTAGCTATAGCATCAACAACCTCGATACCCTTAGTTACAGCACCAAATGCGGCATATTCACCATCAAGATGTGGTGAATCCTTATGCATAATAAAGAATTGGCTTGATGCTGAATTTGGGTCCATAGATCTAGCCATAGAAATAACACCCTTTGTATGCATTAAAGGATTTGCTACACCGTTAGATTGAAATTCACCCTTAATCTTTTCTGATGATCCGCCATAGCCAGTTCCAAGTGGATCTCCACCTTGAATCATAAAGTTTTGAATAACTCTATGGAAAATAATATTTGTATAGAATTTTTCATCAACTAGCTTTAAAAAATTCTTTACTGTAATTGGAGCTACGCTTGGGAAAAGCTCAAGCTCCATTTCACCCATAGTTGTTACAATTTTAATTTTTGGGTTTTCTTCATTTAGAAATTCTTCATAAGTTTTCATAAAATCCTCCTACTTTATAAACATCGCATCGCCAAATGAGAAAAATCTATATTTTTCCTCTACTGCCTTCTTATAGCAATCAAGTATAAATTCTCTTCCGGCAAGTGCGCTTACTAGCATAATTAATGTAGATTTTGGTAAATGAAAGTTAGTTATTAAAGCATCAACAGCCTTAAATTTATAGCCCGGATAAATAAATATAGATGTATTTTCACAGGTTGCTCTAAAACCTAGCTTTTCATCATAACAAGATTCTAATGTTCTTGTTGATGTAGTACCAACTGAAATTATCCTCTTACCATTTTTCTTAGCCTCATTTAGACGCTTTGCGGCATCCTCACTTACTATGAAATATTCCTCATGCATAACATGATGAGTTAAATCCTCCTCATCAACTGGTCTAAATGTACCTAATCCTACATGTAATGTAACATATATTAATTCTACACCCTTAGCTTTTATTTTTTCTAATAATTCCTTAGTGAAATGTAGACCTGCAGTAGGTGCTGCAGCTGAGCCTAAATTTTTAGCATAGACAGTTTGATATCTATCCTTATCCTTAAGTTTTTCATGGATATATGGTGGAAGTGGCATCGTACCTAATTTATCTAATATTTCAACTAAAATACCTTCATAAATTAGCTCAAATTCACAAATACCCATATCCTCCTTCTTAAGACATTTGGCCTTTAGGCTTCCATCTCCAAAGGAAATAATAGTTCCTATTTTAATTCTTTTTTGAGGCTTTGCAAGTGTTTGCCAAACATTATTACCTAAATCCTTAAGTAATAATACCTCTATAACCGCATTTGTATCCTCCTTATGACCGATAAGTCTAGCAGGAATAACCTTAGTATCATTTAATACTAAAACATCATTTTCATTCAAATAATCGATGATGTCATTAAAATGCTTATGCTCTACTTCATGTGTATTTCTATCAATTACCATTAGTCTTGATGAGCTTCTATCCTTTAATGGAGTTTGAGCTATCAATTCCTGTGGTAAATAATAATCATAATCAGATGTTAAGATCATTCAAATAACCCCTTATAATAATTAATTCCTAGCTTCTTATAAGCTTTTTCTGTAGCTATTCTACCTCTAGTTGAACGCTTAATATAGCCCTCCTGTAATAAGTATGGCTCATAAACATCCTCTATAGTAGTAACCTCCTCAGAGATTGTTGCGGCTAAGGATTCAACACCAACTGGACCACCTTTAAAGGTATTGATAATTGCCTTTAAATAGCGATAGTCAGTATAATCTAAGCCATCATCATCTATACCAAGCTTACCTAAAGCTTCCTTACATATATCTAAAGAAATAATGCCATCATTTCTAATATCAGCAAAATCTCTTACTCTTCTAAATAATCTATTTGCAATTCTAGGTGTGCCTCTGCTTCTTAAAGCTAAATTACGGGCAGCCTTCTCATCTATTGTTGTTTCATAAACCCTTGCAGTTCTTTTAATGATGAAATCTAGCTCATCAACTGTATAATAATCAAGTCTTAAAACAACACCAAATCTATCTCTTAGTGGAGCTGATAAATCACCAAAGCGTGTTGTTGCTCCAACTAAGGTAAATGGAGGTAGGTCAATTCTTATACTTCTAGTTTGAGAATCCTTACCTACAACTATATCGATAACATAATCCTCCATTGCGCTATATAGTACCTCTTCAACATATCTTGGAAGTCTATGTATTTCATCGATAAAAAGTACATCACCCTCTTGAAGTGTTGAAAGTACTGCAGCTAAATCACCACTTTTTTCGATAGATGGACCAGATATAATTTTAATATTTACATCAAGCTCATTAGCGATAATAGTGGCAAGTGTTGTCTTACCTAGTCCTGGAGGACCATAAAGTAAAACATGGTCTAATGCTTCATTTCTTTTTAATGCCGCTTTAATATAAACATCAAGCATTTCTTTGGCAGTTTCTTGTCCAACATATTCAGAAAGCTTTGATGGTCTAAGACTTAAATTTTCATCATCATTTTGTAAATTTGGATCAATTATTCTTTCATCCAATTAAATCACCTACTTAACTAATAATTTTAACGCATCCTTAATTAATTCAGCTTCACTCTTTGATCCATCAAGCTTAGTTAAAATCTTAGAAAGCTCCTTTTTATTATAGCCTAAGGCAATAAGTGCGTCTTCAACATCACCAAGCTTTGATGATGGTAAGGCATTTGCCTCCTCAAAGGAAATCTTTCCCTTTAAATCTAATATAATTTGCTGGCTAGCTTTAGTACCTATACCAGGGAATTTTCTTAAATACCGATCATTTCTATCCTCAATTGCCTTAACGACATTTGCTACAGAAGATGATGCTAAAATACTTAATGCACTCTTTGGACCTATACCAGAAACAGAAATTAATTTTAAAAATAAATCTTTTTCCTCTTCTAGCATAAAACCATATAAATCTATAACGTCTTCTCTTACATATTGATATGTATAAACCTTATATTCTTCATTTAATTTGAAATTATATGGATTACTAACTATAAGAATATATCCAATGCCATTATTCTCTAAAATAATGTATTTTGGATTAACCTTAGTAACCTTACCGTTGATATAACCGTACATAAAACCACCTTAATTATTTTATCATAAATTGATGTCTAATTCTACCGGACAGTGGTCTGAACCAAAGACATCATTTAATATTTTCGCATCAACTATTTTATCACTTAAATCCTCAGATACAACAAAATAATCAATTCTCCATCCAGCATTGTTAGCTCTAGCATTAAATCTATAGCTCCACCAGCTATATTTAACTACATCTGGATATTTAAATCTAAATGTATCGATAAAGCCTGTTTCTAATAACTTAGAAAACTTAGTTCTTTCCTCTATAGTAAAGCCAGCATTTCTTTGATTTGAATCAGGATTTTTAATATCAATTCTTTCGTGGGCAACATTTAAATCACCACATAAAATAACTGATTTCTTTTCCTTTAATCTATTTAGATAATCTCTAAATAAATCCTCAAATTCCATTCTATAATCTAATCTTTTTAATTCTTCTTGTGAATTTGGAACATAGACATTTACTAAATAAAAACTATCGTATTCTAAGGTTATAATTCTTCCCTCATCATTATAAAGATTACCATCAATTCCATATACTACATTTAAAGGCTTATGCTTTGTATAAATTAAAGTACCACTATAGCCTTTTTTTATAGCTGAATTCATATAAAATTCATAGCCTTCTTTATCAAGCTTAACTTGATCTGGCTGTGCTTTAGTTTCCTGTACGCACAAAAAATCAGCATCTACACTATTAAAAAAGTCATCAAAGCCCTTCTCCTTACAAGCTCTTATTCCGTTTACATTCCAGCTAATAAATTTCATATTTCTTCCTCTTTAACTAATATTAGTTACTTTACTATAAAACTAATTAATTATATAATATTAATAGTATGGTTTCAAGGAAGGAGGTCCTTATAAATATGACAAATTTTGAAGAAGCTTTAGAAAAGCTATACCAAGAATTAAATATTTTTTTAGATAAATATAATGTTATCGATGAAGAGGCCCCACTTTCTGGAAAGCTAATTAAGTACCTTAAAAAAACTATCAATCATATGCATGTCGAGGGTACTAAAATAATTAAGCAGGCCAAGACAAATTTTATCAGTTTTAACCAAGGCATTGAAATTGATAAAAAGACTGCTCAGACAAGCATAGATACTCTTGAGGAAAGTAAAGAAAAAACATTAATTTCTATTTCTAATAAATATGCTAAAAAGCTAATAAATTTAGAAAAGGAAATAAAAAATTCTAAGATAGCCTTAGAAAATAAGATTCATGATTTACAAATAGATATAGATTCATTTGTTGGTTCTTCTAACCAAACATATGAATCATATGTAGTTGAATGTGAATCAAGCTTAAAAAAATATGAATATCAAATAGATAATGCTATAGATACATATAATCAAAGTATCGAGGACTTCTATGAAATGTATGAAGCTAAGCAGGAATCTATAACCGAAAGATATAATGAAAGCATCAAGAGAAATTCTCATGAGGCCCAAATTATAATCGATAAGCTAGAAGCTAGAATAAAGGAGCTTGAAACAGACCTTAAGCACTTTGAGCTTGAGCTACAATCTATCAAATTTCAAATTAAGGAAAGAAATCGTCAGGAAAGTATGACCCTAAATGAAGAAATTAAAAAGCTTATGGATGAACGTAACCAAAAGATTGTTGAGGCAAGACAGCAATATCAAGAAAACCTAAAGGGCTCAAATGATGATAAGGAAGAAAAGCATAAGGAATATCAACAGGAAAGCCAACAGATATTAAAGGAATTCGTTTATTCTATTTCTGAACAGGATGAATATCTAACTAATGCGCGTATGCATTATGAGGAAAAGATGGAAGCTGAAAAGCGTGATTATTATTATAAGAGCCTAGATTTATCTAGAAAACAAAATGATGATTTTTCTTCTGTTATAACAAATGACGAAAAGATTACTAAAAAGAATCTAAAACTTCAAAAAAGGAATTATTATATCCTAAAGGAACAGCTAATGGATGATGAAACCGACATCCTAAATAAAATTGAACAAGGACACAATGAAGAAGTTGAAAAATCTAGACACGCCAAGGCAATACTAGAATTAAATAAAAACTATAACCTAAAGGTTATTAATGAAAAGGAACAACAAAATAATAAATATCATCAACAGCTTGATAATATTTATGAAAACAACATGAACCTAAGCATTAATATTGCCAACCTAAAATATAACCAACAGGCTAATTTAGCTAAATGTAAGAGTCGTATTAGAAGTAAGGATATCGAAAAGGATTCTGACTTCTCAGAAGCCAAAATTCAACAAAATATCGAACGTATTACAACAGATATTTTAAAGCTTCAGCTAGATATCAAATGTAATAAATCACTTTGTGAACTTACAAATAAATTTGAGCTTGATAATTATGAAAATAGAAAAAAGAATTTATCGGTTTCTAAATTATTAGAAATAGAAAAATATAAAATACTAAATAATTATAATAAGCGTCAATATGAATATAATTGTCTAATATCAAATACTCATCTTAAATATGCTAAAGACAAGCTAGATTTAGAAAATAATAAAAATACTGATTTAGGTCATATTTTAATTAATAAAAATAAGGTTTTATATGATTTAAAGAAGGAATTATTAAATATTCAAATCAAAACCAATGATATTCTAAAAAAACAAGATATTGAAATTCTAAATAGAAATACTCAATATGAAAAGGATAATATAAATGCCTCTGTTTCTAAAAATAGATTAAAAAGAGAGCTTGTTTTAATTGAACAAATAACTTCAAATTTAATTATCTTAATTAAAAACATGGAGATATTCTGCTTCACATTTACACAAGGCTTCTTCGATGATATTCAGGTGAGACCTGAATATGTTAATCTAATTAACAATTTCTTAAACGGCTTCAATTCAATTATTTTTTCATATTATAAAAATCTATATGATAGCGTAGTAACATATTTAGACATCATCGTAGAAAAAAGAAAAGCCTTCGAAAATGAATTTAAATATGATGCCCTATTTAATAAGCTTGAAGAAACTCATAACAATGAAATTAATGATTTAAATAATAGAATTAAAAACATTAATGATGCCTTAAAGACCTACGATGATTCCTTAGCTTCTACTGCTAATAGAGTCTATAACCTTAAAAACCAAAAGGAATTAGTTAAGGGTAAGATAAAAATCACTAAGAAGCCTGAAAGGGATAAGCTTATTGCTGAAGATAGAAATTATCAAAATAAGATGGATGAGCTTATAGATAAATATAATGAAGTATTTGATCTAAAAAATAAGGCAACTCAAGAAATAAATCTATTGCAGGAAACTATTAAAAATAATAATGAAAAATATGAAGAAAATAAAAAGGCAATAGAAAAGATGCGTCTTGATTCTCTACAACCATTTATGTCTCTTTCTAATTCAGTAAAAAAATATATTAATCAAACATTACAAAAAAAGCCTTCTAACTATAATAAGATTGATTCTTCTATCACTACTAATTCAAAGACTATTAGATTACTAACTGAAGAAAAAAATAATGCTGCCAGAAAAAATACAATAGCATTTAAGGCACTATATAATTACATCAATAAATTTACAGCTCAATCTAATCAAGCCTTACAAAAGGATAGAGAAATTATTCTAAATGATTATACAAGCGATATTAATAAGATTTGGGAGCATAATAATTCCTTATTAAATGTTCAAAATGAATTAGCATCTCAAACAAATAATAAGTATAATTCTGAACTAAATAATCTTCAAAAGAACTATAATCAAACAGAACAAAATTATCAAAAGCTTCTAAATGAGAATGATAAGAAGCATCAAAATGAAAATGAAGATATTTTAGAAAAGAAAAAAGAGAGTATGACTACCTTCTATACTGAATATTACTCTATGTGTAGAAACCTAGAAAATGTTGCCTCAAACTTCAAAAATGAAACTAAACAGGCAGTAGAAAATTATAAAAATAATAAAAAGAGAGTTAACGCAGAGACTCTAGAACATCGTAAGGAGGCTTCTATAAAGCTTCAGGATTTTAAGAATTCAAAACAAGATCTTATAAACCACTTACCTATTGCCACTAAGTTCTTCAAATCACAACTAACTAAGGAAACTGAATTATTCAATTTAAATCTTGATGAACAAATTAAACAAGCTAGAATGAACACAACAGCTAATAATAAAGCAATAGATAGAGAAATTAATGTAATTGAATTAACTGGTAATCAATCACTAGATGAACAAAAAAATATCTATCAAAGAAATGTTGATAGAGAAAATCAAAAATCAATTAAAAATCTAAGAAAAATTAATAGAACAAAGATTAATTTCAACCTAAATAAATAAGCGCCCTCAGCGCTTATTTTTTATTGTCATTATTTTAATTAAATGGTAAAATTCAAATTAGAGGTGAACCGATTTGAAAAAGATTAATACTATACTTGTAAGCTCATTATTAATTATTACTTTAGCTTCTTGCAGCAATAATACTCCTACAAATTATTCAGAAAAAAAGGTTAATGCTTATTATAAAAATGAAGACCTAACCCAAGAGGCTAATCTTAGATTTTATGAACAAACAAAAGATATCCCCTATATTGAAATAAATGATTATTATAATTTATTACTAAAGGATACTCCTTTAGCTGGTAAAAATTTAGAGATAAGTAAGAATAATAACATTTATGAAATAAAGACAAAAAGGGGTGGAATAGCTTATTATGATGCTAGTAATAATACTTTTGAATCACCTGATTTTGCCCTTTTCAATAATACAGATTATTTTGATTTAACTACTAATGGTGTAACATCCTTCGATGGTATGCCATGGATTAAAGTAAAAGAGATTAAATATGATAAAAGTCCATCAAAGTTTAAAATAGATTTTGATGATTATAATATTAAAATTTTTAACGATTCAAATAAAATATATTTCCCAGTTCAAACAATAAATGATTTATTTTCTAATATGAATTTACTTGCAATGTCATATAATCTTAAGGATTTATATATTGTAAATGGAACAAATGAAGAAAAGATATCTGATTTTGAGTATTACCATCTTCCAATGTTAGAAAATGAGATTTCTTCTACCTATGCTGAATATAACTATAATGAAATATGCTTAAATTATGATAATTTATTAGGTAGACCTAATAGATCTTCATATTCAAAATATTATGATACATCATTAAAGTTAAATGACGCATTAGCTAAAAAAGATTTAGGTAAAAGAATCATTGAATTAATAAAAAGTCCTATTAAAAAAGAATATTTAGCTGGAACTACTCTTCTAGGTAATATTCTTGCTGATGGAGGACATACAAATTTTCTGCAAGCAAATTATATAAGCTCACTTTCTTCTATATCAAATGATGCTAAAACATTATTGGAGGATGCCCTTAAGGTTTATAGACCTGAAACAGAAAAAAATTACGAAGAGCTTATTAAATCTGATATTCCTGTTGCTACGCAAAGTGCAGTAAGAGTTGCAAGAGCTGAAAAATTAGATAAACAAAAAACTACATCTAGCTTAATAGGTGAGGCAAGCTATACCCTTTCAGAATCAAAAAAGACCGCAATTATTTCAGTTGATGGCTTCATGGATGAAATGTATCAAAGGTCTTTATGGGATGCTTATTATTCAGGTAAAAGAGATAAAATCCCATTTGGAACAGAAGATGATAAAATATTAGGCGGAGCTGTTGGAAATATTTATTATGGCCTTAATAAGGCAAATGAAGATAATGTTGAAAACATAATTATCGATCTTGCCTCTAATACTGGTGGCTCAACAGATGAGCTTATGTATTTAGTTTATGCATTAACCGGCTGTAATTATTTAAAGATATATAATCATACTACTTCTAATACTAGCACAGTATATTTTGATATAGATGTTAATTTAGATAAAAAATTTGATGAGAAAGATAAGCCATTAATAGGTAATAAAACATTATCTATAATAATGTCACAAAATGGTTTTTCTTGCGGTGGAATATCTCCTATCTATCTACATGATTTAGGAGCTTATTCAATGGGTGATATATCTGGTGGTGGTTCTTGTGCTATCTATTATAATTATGACGCTTACGGACTACCATATGTAAATTCATGCCCATACCAGGTAATATCACCAAAAGGAACCCAAATAGATGAAGCTAGATTTACCTCATGCGATTTAGAACTTGGAGTTATAAAGGATTCAAGTGGTAATAAAACAGGATTAGATTATAAAGAATTTTATGATTTAAATAAATTAGAATCTTATATCAATCAACACTATAAAAAATAAGATAGTATTATCATAAAAAGCACTCATTCCTGAGTGTTTTTTTACCATAATTTAAAATCATTATTCTTTTTAAAACCATTAATATAATATTTATTATTAAAAATATTAACTTCAATATTACCTAAATCCTTTGTCATATAAACATTAGATATTTTATTTAATCGTTCTACTACTTCCTCTTTTGGTAAATTATAGCTATTATATTTTGCTACTGATATAATGCTTTCCTTAGGTGATACATATCTTAAAAATTCATTTGACGATGAGGTATCAGAACCATGATGGCCTACCTTTAAAATATCTACATCAAGCTTATTTTTATATTTATTAACAATATCCTTTTCCTCTTCTATAGTCATATCACCAGTAAATAAAAAGGAAATATTATTTATAATAAATTTTAATACTATAGAATTAGAATTCTTTTCATCATAGGTTTTTATAGGTCCTAATATTTCAAATTTAATATTATCTATATTAAAATAGCTTCCGGATTTTATCTTAGTACCTATAATATTAAAGCCATCATCATTAAATGGGATTAAGACATTTTTAACATTAAAATAATTATAAACATCTACACTATCTTTTATATGATCATTATCTGAATGAGTTAATATCATATAATCTATTGTAGATATTCCTTCATTTTTTAAATAATCAAAACAGTTATAACAATCTATTAAAATATTACCTCTATTATTATTTAATTCAATTAAGCATGAATCACCTTGCCCAACATCTATAAATGTTATTTTAGTTATTGGATTAATTAATTTAATATTTATTATTCCAACAATAAAAACTCCATATATTACTAAATATCTAATGATATTTTTCTTTTTTATCATCGATATAATAAGCATAATATAGATGAAATAATAAATTAGCTTTAAGATTATATTAAAGCTTATTATATGAAAACCAATTTTAATATTTGATAGCCAAATAATATAATTATTTAAAAATAAAAAGACATAACTTAATATATTATTTGATATAGGAATTATAGCCACAATAAATGATAGTGGCATAACAACAAATGTTACTAAAACTGATAATATCGGTGATATTAATAAAGTAATTATAGACATGTAGTTATTAAATGAAATAACTACTGGAAGTGTTGAAAAATATATTAAATAATATGTTAAATACATATTTAATAATTTATGCTTTGTCTTTATTATTTCATTAGAAAATATTAAGATAAAGCTTACTAAAAAGGTTAATATAAAGCCTTGATTATAAAATGTATATGGCCAAATAAATATAAGTAAAATAAAGGTTATAGATAGTATATCTAAATTAGTATATTTAATATTTGATTTATCATTAAAATATTTAATTATTAAAAATATTAAGGCTCTTAATGCCGATATAGGAGCCCCTATTAAAATAACATAGGTAGTTATTATAATAAGTGGTAGCTTCTTCTTATAATAATGAAATACTTTTAATAATAAAAATGATATTATTTGAAAAAGTAACATTATATGCATACCAGATATTGCTAAAATATGTGATATGCCTAATATTGAATAGCCCTGCTTCAAATCAGATTCTAAATTATTATCTCCTAAAACAAGAGCGTTAACATATTGAAATGAATTAATATTTATATTATTTTTTAGATAGTTTTGATAATAATATTTTAATAAATTAAAGGAAAAACCTCCCCTTAATTTACTAGATTTATTCGCTCTAGCTAAATATAATATCTTATTTGATTTTAAATATTCTTTATAATCAAAATCAGTATCATATGATTTTTCAGAAATATCTAAATATGTAATATCAAATTCGACTATATCTCCTGGGATATAGTCTTTATTTTTATCATTTATTTGATACTTAATTCCTCTATAGCTGGCTATATAAGAATTATCCTTTACCTCCTCAATTTTAGCTATTATATTAGTATCGCTATAATTAATCAAATTAATTATAAATAACTCAATTATTAAAATACCTAATGTTATAAAAATAGGTATTATTAGCTTAGTTTTTTTAATTATAAATATTAAATATATCATTAAAAAAATGCTAAAAAAATAATATTTTATTGTAAGCATTAAAAGGATAATTAAAAACATAAAAAAATGAACATTATTACAAAAAGGCTTGTTCCTTAATTTTTGAAATAACCTCATCTGATACCTCTATTAATGCCTTAAGCTCACTCCAAGAGCTTATCTTTTTTGTCTTTCTTGCTTCAATTATCCTATTTGCCCTTTTAATACCTATTCCATATATTGTTGTTAAAACATCTAGCTCTGCTGAATTTAGATCAATTTTCCCATCATTTTCTTTTTTTTCTTCATTTTTATAATCGCTACTTTCTATATAAATAGTATTATTTTTTTCATAGGTAGTATTAAAATCAATATTAATTATTGAATATGAATTTAAATAATTCTTTAGATATTTATAAACATATCCAAATGTTACTCCCTTATTAAATTTAAATTCTACCTCTTTAATTAATTCACCTTTAAACGTAATAGTTATATATCTTTCTTCCTTTTCTTCTATAACATCATTCTTTTGAAATAAGCTTATTATCATAGAAGATGATGAAAATATTAAGGTTATTAAAATAACTAAGGCAATTATAATAATTTCTTTCTTTTTCATTTAATAAAGCTCCTCTTTTAATAATTTTTTATAAAATAAAAAAATCCCGCAAGAATTAAATCTTGCGGGTAATTGTTAAATTTTTATATTTAAAAATAAATAATTTAATTTTCATATTTTTAATATATCACATTTTAATTAATATTTAAATGTAAAAATAACATCACCTGCCATATTTAGGCATGTAATTTCTTTTTCATCTAATATCATATAATTTCTTGTAGAATTATTTTTAGGTATAGTTATTGAGCCTGGGTTTATAAAGACTTGGCCATCAACCTCTTCTAGCTTTGGAATATGAGTATGACCAGATAAGATTATATCAGCATCTCCTTCATATTCATCTAGATGATGACCATGTTCTAAATGAAATTTTTTATTTTCAATTAAAAGATCAATTTGGTCTTCAATTTCAAAATCTAGTACCATTTGATCTACCTCAGCCTCACAATTTCCTTTTACACATAATATTTTATCAGCATATTGGTTAAGTAAGCTAATAACCTTCTTAGGCTCATAATGTGGTGGCAGGTCATTTCTAGGTCCATGATATAATACATCTCCTAGACATAATATCTTTTCACATTTTAGCTCATTAAATTTATTAATTATAAATTCTGTAGATTCAATTGAGCCATGAATATCACTTACAACTAAATACTTCATTTAAAATACCGCCTTTATTAATAATTCTAATGAATTTTCAATTTCACTAATTTCTTCTTCTGTTAATTCTTCAGCAATAGGAAGGGTATAATCTTCTACATCCACTCTAATTTGACTTGTGATACTTTTTGATTTTTCTGTTAAGCCAACCTTAAAAATTCTTTTATCACTTGGATCATTATATTTATATAAAAAGCCCTTATCTACTAATCTATTAATTAATGGTGAAATAGAATTTGTAGATTTTTTTAATCTCTTACAAATATCAGTTATTTTAGTTTCATTAGGATTCTTATAAATATCCAAAATGATAGTTGTTTGTATAGCCGATAAATCATATGGTAGGCATATATTATTTTTTAGTCTATAAAACTCATCAGATAATACATCTATCATTTCAATAATTTTATTTAATCTATCCATAAATTATCACTTCCTAAAAAAATTATATCATATACGACATAATTTTAAAAGAAATAAAAAACTAGAGTATCACTCTAGTTAAGTATTTTTTATGAATATGTATTATATTCAGCCTCTGTTACTGCGTTTGTAGAATAAAAATAAATTGCAGACATTAGAACAAAATCAAGTATTAGCTTTGAAAATTCTATACCTGATCCATTAAATGTTCCAAGTAATGAAGTTGCAGCCTCCATTAAAATAACAACAAGTGTAGCAAGTAAATATCTTCTATTTGTTAAAGACATCACCATTAAACAGATAATTGCAACATCAATTAGAATATAGTAAACATGTGAAAATTCCTTAAATTCAAATATTCTATACATAGAAAAAACAATATCAGAAATAAAGAATAAAAGGATTGCTAACATGATTATTAGCTTATCTAAATATCTTCTTGATGCCAAAATAACAAATAGCACCTCAGCTACTGCAATACATGTATATGTTAATAAATTCATCCATAATAATGTCCGGTACTCAGCAGTTGTTCCATCCATTAGCGCATCAATTGTATTATAAACAGGTACAATAATTAGTGATAACGCAACAAGTGATGCTACAAGTATTACTACATAATAGTTTCTTTTTAACCAATTCATATATTTTCACCTCTTATAAAATTGTATCACAAGGCTGAAAAATAAACAATTTTATCTTTACAATTTTGACTTATTTTTAAATTCATATTATAATAAATTATATAATTTATTATCGTTTTAAAAAAAGAGGGTGATTAATAATGAGAAATAGAAAGGGTATATTATCATTATTTTTTATAATATTTATGTTAATCTTGGTATCATGCGGTCCGGCAACCAAGAAGGCTGTCACACCGCCTCTACCAGATACTACAACATATGTATATACAGGTAATCCTATAACCTATAACGTCGAGCGTAGTACCTTATATAGTGTTTCAAACACTACCCAGACTAACGCAGGTACCTACGATGTCGTTTTAACGTTAAGGGATAAAAATAATTATGCCTGGGTTACAACCTCATCATCTGATGATTTAGTATACAAATTCATTATTTCACCTATGGCTATAGAAAAGCCTACAGTTGAAGCTAAGACCTATCCATATACTGGTAGTGAAATAACATTTGATATTCCAACATCCTCTTATTATTCTATTTCTAATAATAAGGCAACTGATGCCGGTACCTATACCGCAACAGTTAGCCTAAGTGATAAGAATAATTTAGTATGGGCTGATGGAACTAAAGATGATCTTACATTTAATTTTTCTATCGTAAATGTAGACTTATCTTACGCAACAATTTCTAATGTTAATAATGAATATGTTTATACAGGTCAAGAAATTAAGCCTATCCCAACTGTTAAATTTGGAAATGATACATTAGTATTAAATCAAGATTATAATCTAACTTATCAAAATAATATAAATGTTGGTCAAGCTAAAGTTATAATTACAGGTATTGGTAACTTTAATGGTTCAAAGACTATTAATTATAATATCGTAAAGGCTGACCCTACTATTGTAGCTCCAACTGCAAAAACATTAACATATAATGGTCAAGCTCAAGAACTAATTAATCCAGGTACTACTTCTGGTGGAACATTTGAATATAAGCTTGAAGGTGGAAGCTATAGTTCAGCTATTCCACAAGCTACTAATGCTGGAACCTACAAGGTTTATTATAAGGTTGTTGGTAATTCTAATTATAAAGATTCAGCTGAACGCTCTATAGATGTTACAATTGCCAAAGCAAATTATGATTTAAGTAATATTAAATTTGAAAATAAAACTTACACATATGATGGATTAGAAAAGGAATTAACTATTACAGGTAATCTTCCATCAGGTGTTACAGTTACTTATGAAACTAATAAGCTAACTAATGCTGGTAGTGTTGTTGCTAAAGCTAAGTTTAGTGGAGATACTTTAAACTATAATCCTATTAGCGACATGACAGCTACACTTACAATTTCTAAAGCAATATATGATATGAGTGCTGTTAAGTTTGAAAATACTTCTTATACTTATGATGGAACAGAAAAGACTATATTAATTTCTGGTAATCTTCCAGAAGGTGTTACAGTAGCTTATGAAAATAATAAACTAACTAATGCTGGTGAAATTATAGCAACTGCTAAATTTAGCGGTGATGAAAATCATGAAGCTATTCCTAGTATGAGCGCTACATTAACTATTGATAAAGCAAGCTTCGATATGTCAGGTATTAAGTTTGAAGATGCAGCTTATACTTATGATGGATTAGAAAAAGAAATTGTTATTACTGGAACTTTACCTGAAGGCGTTACAGTAAGCTATATTAATAATAAATTAACTAATGCTGGTAATGCTACAGCAACTGCTAAATTTAGTCATGATAATCAAAATTATAATAATATAGCTGATATGACTGCCGTATTAACTATTAATAAGGCAGAATCAGCAGTTGGAACAAATCCAGTAGGCGTTAATAATTTGGTTTATACTGGTGAAGAATTAGAATTAGTTACAGCTGGTACTGCCGTTGGTGGTACACTTGAATATAAGGTTGGTGGCACTGATTATTCAGCATCACTACCTAAGGCAACTAATGCTGGAAAATATACAATTTATTTTAGAGTTAAAGGTGATAATAACCACAATGACTCTGAGGCTTCTTCTATTGAAGTTAAAATTGGAAAAGCTACATATGATATGTCAGCTGTTAAATTTAATGATTTAGAATTAACTTATAATACTAAAGAACAAAAAATTGAAATAACTGGTGAGTTACCAGAAGGTGTTACAGTTTCATATGAGAATAATACATTAACTAATGTAGGCTCTACTTTAGCTACAGCTAAATTTAGTGTAGATGATAATCATACTGAAATTGGTGATATGCAAGCTACACTTACTATCGTTAAAGCTGATCCTGTAATTACAGCACCTACTGCTAAAGAATTAACTTATACTGGTGAAGCTTTAGAATTAATTAATGAAGCTTCTACTACTGGTGGAAAGGTAGTATATAAGCTTGAAGGTGAAGAAAATTATTCTGAAGAATTACCTAAGGGTACTAACGCAGGCGAATATAAAGTTTTCTATAAGGTAGCTGGTGATAATAATTATAATGATACTTTAGAACAATCTTTAACTATTACAATTAAAAAAGCAGACCCAATTATTACTAAAGAGCCTATAGCATATAAAGGTGAAATGGTTTATAATGGTAGTTCTTATAAATTATTACAAGGTGGCGAAGCTATAGGCGGTACAATTTGGTTTGGTATTTGGGATGAAACATGGCAGAAATACAATACCTTCTGTCAAGGCAGTATAGGTCAAGTTTATGCTGGTACATGGAAGAGATGTTATTACGTAAGAGGTGATTCTAACCATAACGATTCAGCATTTATAGAATTTGAATTTATAATTAAAAAAGCTACTTACGATATGAGTGGTGTAGCATTTGATAATGCTACTTATAAATACACAGGTGATGAATTTGAAATCACAATTACTGGTACTCTTCCTGATGGTGTTACAGTTACTTACGAAAATAATACATTAACTAATGTTGGTTCAACTTTAGCTACAGCAAAGTTTAGTGGTGATTATAACAATTACAATGAAATTGCCGATATGAAGGCAACACTTACTATTACAAAGGCAGACTCTAGCATTACTAAAGCCCCTGCCGCAATAACTAATCTAGTTTATAATACTAAAGCTCAAGATTTAATCACAAAAGGTGAAACTTCTAGTGGTACATTAATGTATAAATTAGAAGGCGAAGAGTATTCTACTTCTATTCCTCAAGCAACAAATCACGGAACTTATAATGTTTGGTATAAGGTTGTAGGTGATGAAAACCATGAAGACTTAGAAGAAGCCTTAATCGAAGGTATTACTATCGCAAAGGCAACTCCTACTGTTACAGCTCCTAAGGCTATAGAAAGCTTAGTATACACTGGTAAGGCTTTAGATATAGCTACTACAGGTTCTACTAATGGTGGTGAAATGGTATATTCTCTAGATGATAAGAATTTCGTTACTTTCATTCCAAAAGTAACTAACGCAGGAACTTATAAGCTTTATTACATGGTATGTGAAAATGCAAATTATCTAAGTGTTGATTCTACTTTTATTGAAATTGAAATCGCAAAAGCTACTTATGATATGTCAGCTGTTACATTTGCTGATAAGACTGAAACATATACTGGTCAAGAAATTACAATTACAATAACTGGCACACTTCCAGACGGTGTTACAGTATCATATACTAATAATGCTTTAACTAATGTTGGTTCAACTTTAGCTACTGCCAAGTTTAGCGGAAATGCAAACTATGAAGCAATTGCTGATAAGACTGCAACATTAACTATTACTAAAGCTACTTATGATATGTCAGGTGTTACATTCGCTAACAAGACTGAAACATATACTGGAGATGAAATTACAATCACAATAACTGGTGAACTTCCAGAAGGTGTTACAGTATCATATACTAATAACGCTTTAACTAATGTTGGTAATATTACTGCTACTGCATCATTTGAAGGCGATACTAAAAATTATGAAGCAATTTCTGATATGACTGCAAAGTTAACTATTACTAAAGCTAATCCAACAGTAACAGCTCCAACAGCTAAAGAATTAACATATACAGGTGAAGCTTTAGAATTAATTAATGCCGGTACTTCTGCTCATGGTACATTTGAATATAAGCTTACTGGTGATTATTCTGATTCTTTACCAAAAGCTACAGATGTTGGCACTTATAAAGTATTCTATAAATTTATCGGTGATGAAAACCACAATGATATAGAAGAAAAAGAATTAAGTGTTACTATTGCTAAAACAGATATAACTGATTTTACACTTCCAACAGCTAATGCTTTAACTTATACAGGCGATG
The DNA here is from genome assembly GCA_946626535.1 of uncultured Caryophanales bacterium. Next base: position 31,436 of record CAMOUK010000003.1, on the reverse strand, counting down.
ACCAAGAATTAATTAATGCCGGTACTTCTACTCAAGGAACATTTAAATATAAACTAAATGCAGATGCAGAATATGTCGAAAATCTTCCTAAAGCAACTAATGCTGGCAATTATACTGTATACTATATTATCGTTGGTGATAGCAATCACAATGATAAAGAAGGTACAATCCCAGCATCAATTGCAAAAGCTAATCCAACTGTAACTGCACCTACTGCTATTGCAACTCTAGCATATACATCACAAGAACAAGTATTAATTAATGCTGGTTCAACTAACGGTGGTACTTTAGTATATAAGCTAGGTGATGGTGAATATTCAGAAAATCTTCCTGTTGCAATCTCTGCTGGAACTTACACCATTTATTATAAAGTTATAGGAAATGATAACTATAATGATACTGAAGAAGCTTCAATACAAGTTACTATTCAATCTAAGACTATTCCAACTGTAACTGCACCTACTGCTATTTCAGGTTTAATATATACAGGTGTGGCTCAAACATTAATTAATGCTGGTACTACTACTGGTGGAACATTATATTATTCAACTAATAATATAGATTATTCTACTGATATGCCTACAGGAATTAATGCTGGAACTTATACTATTTATTATAAAGTTATTGGTGATGACATTTATGCTGACGTTGCTCCACAATATATTCAAGTAACTATAGCACAAAAATCTATTACTGGTGCAACAATTAATCTACAATTTGCAGAATATACATATACTGGTTCAGCAATCGAACCAACTGTATCTTCTGTTTATGACGGATTAAATCTTATAGCAACTGAGGATTACATAGTATCTTATGATGCTAATGCTATAAGTATTGGCAATTATAAAGTTACTATCACAGGTACTAGAAATTATAAAGGAAGCAAACAGGCTGAATACACAATCGTTTCTCAAAACAAAGATATTTCATTAGCATCTATCGAATTAGCTCCTTATGATTTCACATTCAATAACGAATCACAAATTCCTACAGTTACAATAAAAGATGGAACTGAAACATTAGTAAGTGGCACAGATTACATTCTAAGTTATAGTAATAATAATGGTGGAGCCAATAATACAACTAATGCTGGTACAATTACTATTACTGCAACAGGTTGTGGTAACCTTTACGATACTTCTAAATCAATTGAAATCGAATATGTAATCAAGAAATATACAGTTACAAATCCTACTATCGTTCTTCAAGAAAGAACATTCACTGGTTATAATATTATTCCTACAATAGTAAGTGTAATTGATGAAGGATTAGATATTACAAATCAATGTTCAATTAATCAAGCTAATTCTAAGAAGGATGCAGGAACATATCAAATTCCAATCACATTCAATTCTACAAATATTATTGCAGACGACTTTGAAGGTGAGTTCACAATCAATAGGAAGGATGCTTCTGATGCTTCTGATTTAACTATCCAAGATATTGATGATCAACCTTACACAACTAATGTAGGTATTTCAGGTTCAACTCCAGGTGTTACTATTAGATATGGTTCAATTTTATTAGTTAAAGATATTGATTATACTTTATTATATGAAGATAACGCAGCAATCGGCACAGCTACTATTAACATCACATTTATTGGTAATTATACTGGTTCAAGAACAACTACATTTATAATCAAGGTAATAACATATACTATTACTTATAATGTAAGTGGTGGAACTGATATCGCATCACAAGATTATAATTCAAATGCTTCTTCTGTTACTTTAGGAACAACAACATACACAGGTTATGAAGGTAAATGGACAGCTCCTAATTTAGAAACACCATATAACTTTAGTCAATCTGTAACACCAGATGCATTAATAGATTTAGGTGGTAATATCACTCTAACAGCATCATGGAAAGCTATAGTATATGATATTTCTTATGAATTAGATGGTGGAAATAATATTTCTAGTAACCCTACACATTATACTATCGAATCTGAAGATTTAAATATTGCTGATCCATTGAGTAGAGATGGTGCTACATTTGATGGTTGGTATAAAGAATCTACATTTGATACTTTAGTTACACAAATTACTAATGGTTCTTATGGTAATATTACATTATATGCGAAGTGGACATATATACCATATACTATTACATACGTATTAAATGATGGCACTAATAGTGCTAATAACCCAGCTTCATATACTACTAACCAAGAAATAGTACTAGAAGCTGCAACTAAGGATTATTATGACTTTGCTGGATGGTATACTGATTCCATTTTCTCTTCTCAAGCAAGAGTCACTAAAATTACAAAAGGTTCAATTGGTAATATCACTTTATATGCAAAATTCACTGCAAAGAATTATACTATTACATATACTTTAGCAGGTGGTACAGCTAATAATACTAATAGTTACAATATTGAAACTGCAACATTTACATTAAATAATCCTACTAGAAATGGTTATACATTTAATGGTTGGACTGGTACAGGTTTAGATACTCCAACAATGACAGTTGAAATAGCTATAGGTTCATATGGTAATAGATCATATACAGCAACTTGGACTTTAAACACATATACTATCACATATGAATTAAATGGTGGAACTATTAGTGGAACAAATCCAACAACATACACTTTCGAAACTAATACTTTCGAATTAGTTAATCCAACAAAAGATGGATATGACTTCAAGTACTGGACATATAGTGGAACTAATTATACTACTGCAACTATATATAAAGGTTCATATGGAAATAGAACATATGTAGCAGTATTTGAATTAAAGACATATCATATAACATATGATGTGCCTGCTAATACAAATAATCCAAACAACACTAAATCAACATTCAAAGTTACAGATGCTGACTATAATTTACTTGCTCCTACAAAGAGTGGCTATACATTCATTAAGTGGACAATTAACTCTGAGTCAGTAACTACTCTTGATTTCAGTGAATATAACAGTGATATAACGGTTGTGGCAAACTTCATTGAATGTCCAATTGAGGTATCTTCTACACCAAATGGTACATATACAATAACAAAGAATGATGAGTCAGCAACATTATCAATCACTACTATAGGTGAAGAATATAAAGTAATAGCCTCACCAAACACTAATTATATGTTTGCTGGTTGGTATACAGATTCAGAATTTAATACACCAATCGACTATACATTATCCTATATCTCAGCAGGTAATAATGGTGCTGAATTCATATTTGAAATTACCAACACAACTAAAACTACTTTCTATGCTAAATACATTGAAAATACAATTACAACAATGGCATACTTAGATGGCGAAGCTAGTTACAATGGTGGTTCAACATCAATCTCAGGCACACCAATTGTTGGCGAAAACATCACATTAACTGCTACTACTGCAAACATTATAGATGTTACTATCTTAACTGATGTTTATGTATTTATAGGCTGGTATCAACGTGTATTAGATGATTCTAATTCATTTACAACTAGTGAAACATATTACACTAATACTACAGGTACTAAGGCAACTCCATATAACCTTGGATTATATGTAAAAGCATTAACAATAGATACTTCTTTCGATTCATCAAAGACTTATTATACTGATGCTTCTTGTACTATAGTTGCAACTCCAGTAGGTCTTGGATTATATGAATTTGATGGAGAAAATGCTACATTATCTCAAGATACTTCTTTCGATACAACTAAGACATACTACACTACTGTGGATCATGATATAGAAGCAACTCCATCAGAACTATATGAAATCAAAGTTTCTGTTGATAATTCATTCAATTCATTAACAACTTACTATACTGATTCAACTTGTGCAACTATTGCTACACCATTAAATGCTAACAATGGTTCAGCACTATATAAAGATATAAGAATAACTGATGAAAACTCAGCAAATATCTTTGAAGCATCAGCTATATTAACTGAAGAAAATACACTTTATGTGGCTAAGTGGTGTTCATTATCAAACATTATTAGAATCACTGCCACTGGTGGTACTACAGATAATGTAGAATATTATATAACTCCATCATACGTTAATAATTCCGATGAATTAGCTATAGGCTCAGTAATTACATTTACTGCAGCAGCTCAACAAAACTGGGTATGGAGTGGCTGGTATAATAATTCAGAACAATTTGATGGTGGAAACGCAGTATTAACATACACTATACCATCAGTTTTACCTGATCAAGCAATTACATATACTGCAACATGGATTAAAGACAACATTGAAATTAATGTCATGAAACAAAAAGTAGATGGAACATATGAACCTGATTCTACATCTACTTCAGGCACAGTAGGAATAACATTAAATGGCGATTATTTCACATTAAGTGTGACAGAAGGTATAGGATACACCCTACATGGAGTTTATTCAGATAGTTCATTATCAACTGAAATAACCAACTATGACACTCCATTATTAAAAGAATCTTATCAGTTTGTGTATGTAGCATTCGATTTAATCGAATATACTATCACATACAATTATGATGGAGGTACTGTTACTGAAACAAATCCTTCTTCCTACACAATAGCAAGTTCCGGTTTCTCATTAGTTGCACCAACAAAACAAGGCTACAAATTTACTGGTTGGAGTGGAACTGATATCCCAACATCAGACGAAGATGTCACAATCGAAACTGGTTCTTATGGCAATAGAACATTTACAGCAAATTGGACACCTGAACTATATAAAGTAACATTTGAATGTAATAATGGTGATAGACAAGTTATAACTGTAGAATATCAAGAGACATTATCATATATTCCTACTAAATCTGGTCGCACATTTGGTGGTTGGTATGAAGAATCTAATTTAACAACTATAATGACTGTATATACAAGAACATCTGATTCAACATTATATGCTAAATGGATTGAAGAAGAATTACCAAGTTTATTTACAACTAATGGTCAAGAAATTACTGACATAAATGGCACATTAACAGGCAAAATGATTCCAAGTTATATAGAAGGAATAGAAATGACTTCAATCAATCTTAACAATGTAGAAGTTTCGATTGATAAGTTACCTTCTTCTTTCACAACAATAAAGCTTGGTTACTATCCATCTAATTCATCTGTAACAAGCATCAATGGTGAAACACTAATAGATGTAACTAACAATTATTGCATAGATAATAACAATAATTATTATAAGAAAGTTGAAACAAGCATAAATGGTTGGACTGTAGTTAACCTAAACGAGGAAAAGTATGAAACCATATTTACATATCTTTTAGATAATGGAGAATATGAAGAGCCATACTACACTGGAATATATGAACAAACCGAATATAGATTTAATAGTGAAACAGGTGATATCGAAGAATATATAACCGACACTAGAAATCTATACTATCTTTTAGAAGATATAGAATGGATTGTTATTTTAAATAACTCTAACGAAATAAAACTATTATCTAATTATATCATTGATACAGTTACAGTCGTTGGAGGTACTACAACCACAAGCATTGCTGACAGCACTGCAGTTAGACTTTCTTCAGGAGCAATCACTATTGCAACAAGCACTGATGAAGCATTAGCATCATCTTTAGAAAATAATTCAACTCAATACGTATCAGACGCATTAGGAACTGATTATGCTGGTAATTATATTACAAATGATACTATATCTACTGCTGAAGATGGAAAATATGGAATTAGATATGTATTAACAATAACTAAATAAATATACATTCATTTTAGATAGAAATATTCAGACTAAATAACGTAAAAAAGAGAGATACTAAAAGCACTATACATTAGTGAAAAAGTATCTCTTTTTATTTTGTCCATATAAAAAGTAGGTCAATCACATGATTGACCTACTAATATTATCTACTTAATCAGAATATAACTCTTCCCAACCATCTGATAAATATTCTATTTGCTTAGTATATAAATCTGAAGTTGATACTGCCCATGCACTAGAATTATCATCTGTTCCTTCTTTTATCATTACATCCAATTTTACTGTTTGAGTAATGATAGATGTATATGGTAAGAATGAACCTACTTCTCTTGCATCTAAAGCTCTTATGGCAGCTGTTGTACCAACACCTAATTGGTTTTCCATATCTGTTACACAATAAGCTTCATAGCCTGTAGGAACATCGATATAGAAATAGAAATATCCTTTAGGTAAAACTTGTAAATTAAACTTCAATTTATATTCAACCATTCCATAATATGGTGCTTTATAGTAGTATGTCTCAAATTGAGAATAACTACTTGCAACAGTATATGTTGAAGTTGTTTGATCATAAGTATAATAAGTAGTATTACCAAATGTTTGAGCTGTAACTGATTTAGCCTTTAAATATGAGCTATTCGTGCTTAATTCACCTTTTTGATAATATGTCATAGTAGAGTTGAATTCATCCCCTGATAAGACATATACATCATCAACTAGAATATAATAAGTATCTGGTGAATATGTTGAGCTATCTAGTTCAACTGGTGTATATGCATATTGTTCAACTGCATATGCACTTATTTGTCTAGTAACAAGACTTTCAATTTCGTTGCTAGAATTATATACATTTTCTGCTATTGTCAAATAAATATTTGACATATCTAATGATTGAATAGCATATAATGAAACATCGAAATAAATTGTATTTGTAGCATCAATGATAGAAATATGATAGTATCTTACATTACCTTCGATATAACCCTTATTAAGATTATATTCTGAGAATACTACGTAATCTACATACCAGAAATGGCCTTCTGCAGGGTTTCCAATGTAATCCATGAATAATGATTCATTTTCTTCGCTAGAAGAGCCTGCAAGGCTTGATAATGAATAATTATATCCATTATATGTGAATGAAATACCAAGCTTAGTAGCATGAGCTGTAGACATTGGAGTATCAAGTGTGTAAACAAGTGACAAATCTGATGTCTTTTTGTTTGCTTGATTCCAAACTTTAATCCAATTTCCTGAAGAATCTAGTTCTACAAGCAATGTTTCTGAGTTAGTGCCTTTAGTAGTTGTGTACTCGAAAGGTACATATAAATACATTGTACTTCTATCTTCTAAGACTGTTTTATCAGTCAAAGTAGCTTTGCCATAATCTGCTAGCTTTCTAGCAGTTGTGTACTTATAGATTTGTGCATATTGATCAATACCAAATGTTGGAGAATAATATGTCAAATCTGAGTTAGATACAGTACCAATTGCATAATAATCAGATATTGATTTTGCATCTGAATCATTATTATATACGATTGATGTATTATTGATAACTATATCATTTCTTAATGCAGCTACTTCGCTATAAACTCTAACACCAGCATCATATGTTGCACCATCAACACGTGATGGAATTAGTGGAACTGTAGGAAGCATTACTGTAGCTGTTGTACTTAATGTCATAGATTCACTTAAGAAAGTCAATCTAGATAATAAAGCATCTAATGAGAAATCCTTAACAACATATACTGCAGGGAAATCATAAGTACGTGTATATGTAACATCACCACTCCATGTACCTGTATTTGTATATGTATATACAAATTTATATGTGTTTGGATCTTGAGAATCTGTAACTGTAAGAGTTAAACCGGCATATGAATCAATAATTGAAGAACCATTATTGTTATGTGTGAAATTATTAGATGTAATATAGAAATTATCTAATACATATCTAATACGATACTGAGGTTCTTCTCCTCTGTTGAAGTAAACAGCAACATAATTATCTTGAGTGTTGTCATAAACTAATGATGATAAATCACCGCTTAAAGTTTCTGAACCAAACTTAAATTCTGTCTTATAAATACCATCATCATAATCACTATCACCTACAACACCAGAATCAGTTTGTTCATAACCTTCTTTATATAGGTAACCATATACTGCTCCATTAGTGAAGTAATCACTTTCGTTAATGTAATGATGATATGTATTTGTTGTGTTTCCATCTTCTGAAGTAACAGCGTATGTAACATGATATTGAATTCTACCATTTCCGCCAGAAATTTCTGAATATGTAGCTGTAATAACAACAGTCGCATTAGAAGAAATTCCAAACTTGTATAAATAGAAATCATCACTAGTATAATCTGTTAATTCTGAATAATTAAATGCTCTACCAAAACTTACAGTTGATGTTGCTGATTTACTATTTCCAGTTATAGTTGATGTTAAATCAGTACCATTATAACCAAATGAAGTAATTACAGCCTGTGTATTAGCAACCTTATTAGCTGTACATGTTACAGCTGCTGCTGTAAAGTACTTCAAACAGAAATATTTCATTCCCTGTGGCATATTGTTATAAACATCAATAGTAATAGTAGCTTTACCACCACTTACTATGCAGTTATTATAAGCACTAGTATTATAATCCCAATAAACACCTTCAGCATATGTATTAGAATTAGAATTACTTGTATTAATATAGAAATAATTTGACAAATCTGCTCCATCAGGAAGATTTGTAGTAACATCTATTACAACAGTACCTCCATTATATGGAATTTGAACTGCTGAAGTATCACCATTAATACTCTTAATTGTCATACTATTTGTAGCAGTTTGCTTAACAAATACTATAGTATATTTAGCTGATATTGTAGTATCTTCGGCAGTAACTGTAAATGCATCAGCAACTGTTAATGTTGTACTTGTAGCAACTGTTGCACCGTTTAATACCTTACCTGAGATATTAATTGATGTAGTATTATTAGCATTTGTTTTAAATGTTGCAGAATCAGCAACAGAATATCTAGCCAAATTAATACTTGTCCTGCTTGCACTATTCAAAACAGTGAAATAAGTTGTATTTACATAGTAAGTAATAATATGATTATCTAAATCAATTTGACTTGGTGCTGAATATATTGTTACAGCATTTGTATAAGCTAAATCTAATTCGAACACTGTAGTTGAAATTGATTTAATTAATTGCTTCATTTCTTCTCTTACATGATAGTTAACAGAATTATGATTGCTTACATCATAATTTGAGGAAGTTGATGAACCTGTTAAATCTCTCCATGAAGATGAATTCTTAACCTTATAATATGTCTTAGTTGAACTATAAGCATCATAAGATAATTCGTATACTGATGAATTATTTACATAATACTTACCAACCTCATATGTGGCTTCTGTAAGAGTAACAGCCTCAAATTCATTACTTAATGTAATAATTGTTGAATTTGCTAATCTATTATAAGGTGCATCTAAGTCTGGTAACATTACGTTATCTGGAATGAATGTACCATTTTGAATACCTTTACTTGAAGCTAAAGCATAAATACCATAACCTGAAGTTGATGTATCAATTCCTAAAGCAATCATTAATTTTTGGAACTTAGATCCATTAATTGAAGTATCACTATCAATATAATTAGTATCAGTAAAGCCAGTATGAGTTTCTACATCTTCTAAAATAGTATACATCTTTGATGATGTCATAGATGATGACCGTAGATTATTCATAAAGTCTGTTCCAACATAAGCAGCCATTAATTTAAGAGCCCATGGATAGTTAGACCATGATGATCCACTAATAGAACTTAAATTCAACTGACTGAAAATATCGTAAATAAAATTAGAATCAGTATTACATAATGCCATTAACTCTGTAACAAGCATTTCTTTAGTTATATATGTGTTTGAACTATCTAAAACACTTGCTCTTAAGTAATCGTCTGAATTACTATAAAGTTTCTTAAATAATTCAGCCACTTGTGCATCTGACATCTTTAAGTATAAAGCCATGTCAGTTGCTTTTGTTGCGTATAACAAATCAATTACACTTGCGTATTTCTTTGTTAAAGAAGAAACACCAACTGTTTCAAATAAATTATATCTTGTACGATATTTCAAGAAATCTGAATATGTACCAAATTCATTAATTATTTGAGTACCTTTAGCAGCAAAATTCAAATATTGAGCTCCAATTGTTGGTGTAATATTTTTATTCACTAAATACATATCATAAATAGTAATTGTAGAATCATAACTCTTAATTGTATATGTTCCTGCGGTAGGAAGATATATTGAATAGAAATTATTGCCATTATTACTATTGCTTTGATAATACAGAACATCGCCATTAGGATCTGTTATCATTAACCAGTCATCTGTATTACCCATTAAATACAAATAATTACCTGCAGTAGTTGTAGTTATTTGTAAAGGACTACCAGAGCTTGCAACACTTAGTGCTTTACTATATGTGTTTCCACATATTGTAGCTGATGAATTTGTCAAACTTACAGCATTTGTAATAGTAAAATGAGCATCTGAATAACCACTTGTAAGTGAAGTTATATTGCCAACATTTAATCTATATCTAACACCTTGGCTAGATAAAACATCCTCTATCAAGTAGTTAGTAACTGAATTAGATGTCAAGCTAAAAACATTATTAGTTGTTGCATATGTGATATCAGCAGCAACGATTTGATTATATAAACTATTCATACTATAAGAATAGTTTGAATCATTATCATAACCTATTACATATAGATATACTCCTGGAGTAACTGTTATTGTAGTTGCCGTACTATAATCAAGTGTAAAAGTATAATCTGTCAAGGTTGAAGTAACGTTTTGCGTTACTCCATTTGCTGTAATTGAACCATTACCTTTAGCCATTACGTTAAATGCAGTATGGCCAGCAGCCAAATTAATTGTGGCCCCTGAAACCTCATTTGTAGTAATTGCCGCATTAACTGGCGTTACATAATTACCTGATATATAAGAATCATAGTAATTAACAGCATAGAAATTATCACCAATAGTCATATCTCCGGCTGTTCTACCAGATGCATCATATGTATCAGGTAATTTAGCGTTAACTATAGTTGAAATATCAGCGTCATTAACACCAGCAATATCAGTTGCAAGTGAACTTGAATTAATATTTGCTTCTAGATATGTAATAAACAATGATAAATCACTTAATGAATAATTGCTGCTAAATACACCAGATTTTTCAAACCATTGATAATATGAAATATACTTATAATAATATGTCTTAAAAGTCTCATATGATTTGAATGTAGCTAAAATATTAGTACCATTATAACCATTGTTAGTTAACATTGTGGACATATCTGAATCTTCATATGTAACATTAATATTTGTCTCTATTAAAGAAATAATAGATGCTAATTGAGCAGATGTATAATTGCCAGTTCCAGAATATACATTATCAAACCACTGATAGTAAGTGTTCGAACCGGATGATAAGGAATCTATATATGAATAATATCCATATTTAGGATCTAACATATATGAAACTACCTTTTTGAAGTTCGATGGACTACCTAAGCTATTTGCGGTTATTTCTTGTATAGCGGTTAAATCAATTTGATTATATAAATAATTCAAATAATTTTGAATAGTTCTATATCGTGTACCACCAGCAGTAATATCAATTGTAACTGGATAACTTGATGATACATATGGAATCTTACCTACTAATGCATTAATGTAATTAGTATCATTTGCTAAAGCGTTAAAGTATTTTTGAACAAATGCATTGTTAGATGTATTAATTTCATTCTTAACAATGTCACCAATAGCTGTCATTATTACACTCTTACCAGATATGCCATTTACAGTATTATTTTGCATCAATTGAACAACTCTCTTAATTATTGCAACTTCATCATCTGATGTGACATTACCTGATACACGATTTCCTTTAGTAAATACACCATCAAGATTAACTAAATCATTAATTGTATAGTCAATGTATTGAGAGGTAACGACTCCATATCTATTATAATCTGACTTACATGTATAGAATAATCCATTATTACCCCATTGGTCAAACATTGCATATATACCAGTAATAATTGATGCAGTATTATAACCATATAATAATGTAGACTTATCCATATCATTATTATTTGTATTAACATATGTCAAATAAGTATTATTATTTCTATTGCTATAATACATAACACTTAGTTGATCATATGATAAAAAAGGCATTAAATCATAATTAAAGTTATATTTAGTAGATATAGATCCGTTTTTAGGGCTTACACTATCAACTTTTTGTAAATAAACAGAGTCTGTTGGAACCGTTGTCATAATATCTTTTGAAACCCATTGAGTTGATTGACCAGTATTACCAATTGTGTTCCAAACATATGGCCAAGATGTACCTACACCAACTGTTGTTGATGATCCAAATGTAGTTTCTGCGATTTTACTATTAACAAATGATTCATCTAATCCCATAAAGAACGGAACATACATTGTAACTGAACCACTTGCGCCTGAATTTAGTGTTACGTTTCTACCTACGGCATTAGCTCCTTCTGTGCTTGTATAATTCCACATTTGACCAGAATAATCAGAATTAACTGTACTAGTCAAATATGGTCCATAATAATAAGTTTTCGGCGTAGAACTATAATTTCTTGTTCTAAATCTATTATTATCCCTATAATAATACGTATATGTATATTGAGTTGATCCATCTGTTACCCACTCATCAGGAGTATAAATGAACCTTGTCATTTGAGGTCTAGCATTCCAACTACCCAAATTATCTATTCCACTATAATCTTGGTTAGTCCAGAATTTACCAATGCCAAAACTGTTTACGGCTTGAGTTGTGGAACTCAAACCTGTTGATGAATCATAAGTCCAAACATAATTTGATGGAGTATCATTTGTTTGATAAGTATTTCTATATTCTGTAGCTTTATCTAGAATGCCAACATGAGTAATACCAGTATTAGCATCCTTAACATACATATTATTTGCTGCAAAATAGCTTGCCAACCAATTAGTTACATTAGTATCGTTCTTAATAGTATTCCATAATGATACATACTCAGCATTTGTAGTGATACTATTACTAAATGCATTAACAACTGTAGTATCAGCTGTTTCAGTATATGTAGATGTATCGATTACACCCAAGAAATCATGAAGTGCTGTTCTTACTGTAGTTACTACAGAATTTGTACCAGAACCTAAATCATTAATAATATTATTATATAAAGTTCTCTTTTGAGCAGCCGTTAAGCTATCAACAGCTAATTTATATTTATATGTGGTTGAAATTGCACTTGAGTCCAATTCTGATTGAATACTTTGATAAACACTATCATTTAATCCGGCTAATAATTCTTCAAGCATTTCAGAGATAGCATTTAGATATTGCTCATTATACGTTCCAGAGAAAATATAATCATAAGTATTTGCTGTTGTTAAAACATCATAATATAAATATGCAACAGTTTCTAAATCATCATTAGATAAATTATCTATATCTGTTTCTATTAAATTCTTGATAGTATCATAATTACTATCACTTGAAGAAATAATTTTAGCAATGATATCTGTAGTCATTATTGCATCTAAGAAATCTCTTAAATTACTATAATTATTCATCTTTGTAATAACAACATTTGCGAATTCTTCACGCATATTCTTAGTTATTACACTCTTATTTGTAGATGTTAAGAAAACATAATTTGTTAATGACTTCAATGTAGCTAAATCTTGGGCATTTAAAATGTCTGTTAATACTGAAATAAGGTTATCAGTATTACAATTTCGAATCCATGTAGATGTATTAAATGCACTTGTAGCTATGCTATTTAATTTAGAATTTGAAGTCTTATATTCATTTAATAAGCTTACAACTTGATCTAAATTTTCAGCAAATTCTTCTGCTGCGTTATTATATGAAATAGTTGACCAACCAATTCTATCTAAGATAATAGGATTAATCTTTGAATAACTTACGAATTGGAAGTAGTCTGATAAGAATACATCTGTTGGATATGTATCTACATCAACATATGCAGAATTACCTAATATTGCTTTTCTAAATGAAAAATCAGTACTAAATACACCAATGTTTCCATATGCATCACTAGATGAATCTAGTGGAGTATATACCAATGAGCTATTTAAATATGATTGATTTGGTTTAGTTGAATACATCGTTGAAGTCTGACCTGTGGTTCCTGATGGAACTTCAACTTGTACTCTAAATGCTTCAGACGTTTGACTGAAACTTAGTAAATATCTAAATTTAATGTACTTTGCATTAGTTGAATTATTATAACGTATAACAGCAATAATACATCCATTGTATGCATTATCAACCGCAGAAGGAGTTTCTGTATAGACATCGGTTGTTGTTCTTGATGACGACAAATTATATACTTCTCCAAATTGAATTGCTTTAGCATTTCCTTCAACTGAAACCATTTTTAAAAGTTCAAATGACCTAGCATAATTCATACAATTGGCGATATTAACAGAGTTAGCTTCGCTATTAACTTCGCCAGAGAAAGTTTGAAATGGACAAAATCCAATAATACCACCAGCAAGTTGGCTACCATAAATATTTCCATAATTTACTACGTTTACAATATTACATAAACCTGTACCTAAAATACCGCTAGCAATTGCATATGCATCGCTCCATTGAGTTGGTGTAATAGCACCGGTTGTTTTTGATGAATAAGCCATTACATCGCCATAATTAATTGTAAATACAATAATTTGTTTTGAACTAGTTTTATCTGCATAAGTATCTCCTTGTGGAGCCTTATCGTTTCTTGCAGCGATGCCACCAGCATTAATATAACAATTAGTACCTCTAAAGTTAATCGCTTTAATAGTGCCGTTATTTGCAGAGTTTGAAATCCTTGCATATCTACCAATTTGATAAGTAACAATTCCACCAACACTTAATCTAATGTTGCTCTTATCGATGATTAGACCTTCAACATTTCCCAGATTAAATGTATTCGAAATCATTGACATATTGCATGATACAACACCTGACATATGTAATCCAGTTTTAAATTGATAACTAGAATCAGTATTTGTTGTCTTATCATCAGTCAAACTAGTATCTTTAGCTATAATCTTACCATTATTTATAGCATTATTTAATGTACCTACTGCAGATTTATTATAATTTGATGTGAAAGGATTCTTATCATCATAGAATGATGCATCTGCTGCCTCATTAGAATATGCTATACCGCTTATAGTCATAGGACCTGTAATAGTAGATGATAGATTATATCTAATATCTCCACCATTATAAATAGTATCAGCCATATAATTTGAACTAACTTCTAAGAAAACACCACAAATCTTATATAACTTAGCAGTAATATTACTAGTAGCATTAAATATCATGTTACCTTCATTTCTTACATCTTTATAATTAATATAAGAACCTTTTACAACACCAGTGTAAATCATTACAACTGAGCTCTTATCTACAGCTTGTGATACACTAAATTCAAAATTTTGTAAATTATAAACAGATTCAAGATTTACAGCATAATTCTTTGCCGCTTCTGTTGTTCCATTTAACACATTAACAACACCAGCATATTCGTAAACTTTAGCCATATCGATAGTTTGAGTGCCTAAAGCAGCTTGAACCTTTGATGATGAACCTGTATATTTATAAGAATAATTCAAATTGTAAACACCAGATAATTGGCTTACAAATCCATTCTTTGAATTAACGTTTATACCATTTGTATAATTTAAAGAATCTAAATCACCAGTATTTAATATGTTAACTAGTGCCATGTTAGCCATTGATGAAGCCCAATATTCATATACACCAGCATTACTCTTTTGATTTGAAGCTTTCAAACCAGTATTAGCAATATTTGTAGTTAGAATATCAGCATTTGAAATACCAGCAACCATAGATAGTGTTGCGCTTGGGTATGTATATACATTGATTGTTCCTTGGTTAGTAAATGAATTTACTTGCTTAGTTACACCAAGATGTCTACCAATTATACCAGCAACATATAAGCTATTATATGTAGGAGTAACACTGCTTGTTCCGACACTAATTGAACCTAAGTTTTCTAATTCATTAGCATCTCTTGTATAACCAGCACCAACAACACCACCAATCATATAGCTTGTATTGGCATTTGGTTTAACACTAACTGTTACACCAGATAATACTTTTTCTATACCTGCGTAAGTTTCAGTCATGTAGCCTACTGCACCACCTACTGCAATACCACCAGTAAATGATGATGATGCCTTTGGTGTAATAGAAACATTAGATAAATCAATACTTCCGGCTGAAGTTGAATTTAATAATTCACCTTCACCACCTAATAAACCAACGATTCCACCTAAATAGAATTCGCCGATATCTCCTTGTGTATGAACAACATTTAAATATGTATTAACGTTATTAATAACGCCCTTTTCAACATATCCACATGCACCACCAATAGCTTTATAGTTTGATGAAGATAAATCAATATTCTTTAGATCAAAGCTTGCTGATGATGTAGTTGGAATAATATTTAAGTTTGATACTTCTCCTGATACATATGGGAATAAACCATATGCATCTACACCAGCTGTAACAACTTTTCTATCAGCTGATAATAAATCAAAATTATAAATAACAGGATATAAAGATGTAGTACCATTTAATAGGTGTGGCTTAATTGAACCTGTAGCTGTACCAGTGATCTTAGAACCTATAACATATTTATATGCATAAGCACTAGATGGAATATTTACCAAATCAATATCATTAGTAATTTGATAAGTTATAGCAGTTGCTGCAAAGTGATTATCAATATTCATTAATTCAAACATATATATGAAATCACTAGTTGAAGCAATAGTTAATGTAGCACTTACTTCTACTGCGTCACCTTCAACAATACTTGTTAATGCTGCTTTACCAGAAGCATCATAAGTAGTATATTCAGTTCCATTTAATACCAATTTTGAAGTTGATACATCAATACCTCTAGGTAGTGGTGTATCCATAGCTATTGTTAAATATGTACTTAAGAATTCATATGAATTTGGAACATACCAACCAGTAATTGACTCAAAATTTGTATTAAGCGCATTCTTATTAGCAGCATAAATTCCAACTAATGGTTGTGCTGATGTATAAGTATTTGCATCATATAAATTGTTTTTATAAATAATTTCAGTTGCAGTACAAGATTGAATAGAGTCATCAAAGAAATATACATTTTGTACTGTACCTGTATTCTTTTGGATAGCTTCTGCGATTTCGTTATAGTCTGTAATTGTATAGTTAACAATATTACTTACAGCTATATATGAATTTCTAACTGTACCAGAGTTTGAATAAACTAAACCAGCAAAGTTATAACCACCCCAAGCAGCTAGACCAATTTCTTCGTCCTTCGTGCTTCTTAAATCCTTATAATATACATTTTCAATAGTACCTGTATTCTTACCTACTAGGTTAGCAATACCACCTGATTGAGATAATAGTGATATTACCTTGTTGATTCTAATTGTAGATTGAAGAACACCTAAGTTTTTAATTGTACCAGAATTACTACAGAACATTCCATAATATTGAATGTCATCAGTTGGAATTGATGATGCAGTATCAGATATCATAACAAAAAGTAAATTTGAAATATCATAACCTTGTCCATCAAATGTACCAGCAAATACATCATCTTTGTCATAAGCAATAGGAATAAAGTCATATTCTGTTTCGTCTCTATAATCAATGTTACATAAAAGCTTATAATGTCTTCCAGATGATAAAAACACATCTTTATTAGCACCATTACATGCAGCTGAGAAATAATATAATTCACGAGCTGATGAAATTGTAATAACACTATCATCCGGGAATGATGTCATATTTCTTGCAGTAGTCATAGGAATATCTGTTGAATTAACAGGTAAGCTATACGCATCTATATGAGCTTGATTACTATTATAATATGAAGTATTTTTAACAAAACCTTCTTTAATTCCAGCATTATCAGATGGTCTATTTACTGTCGCAACAATTGTAGTAACGCTAAGGACTACTAAGATAACAGCAAATAGCCAAATAAATATGAAATTTTTATTTTTTATTTTCTTACTATCCATAGCCACACCTCAATTCTTGGCTTAACCAAATATTTTCGTGAAATCACTACCCCACAATGCTGCAGCACGATTAGCCTGCACGATATCAACAGTGAATGATACTTCGACTGTCGTATAAGTTGAAGATGCTGTAGGTGATGTATCGTAATAATAATATCCAGGGTTAACATCAAATGTTACACTCATTGGATCATACGTATATGCACCAGTTGTACCATCAACTGTATATGTTGGAGTATATAAAGTCTTTAAATAAACAATATTAGTAGCTGAATCATAATACCAGTTCTCATCTGTTACAGCGAATGGAGAACTTCCAGATATTTGATCCTTTAATACATATTTTATTCTAGATCTTGTAGGTGAAATAATTCTTTCTGAAATCCAAGCGTCTTGAATATGAATTCTAACATAAACCGGAATCTTTGCAGTAAATGTGAACTCTAATCCTAATTGTGATAAGTAAGGAAGAGTGTAATCAATTCTTGAATCTTCTTTATTTCGATAGTTAGCATAGCATGTAACCTTATTGTCTGAATTTGAAATCTTAACAGGCGCATTGCTTGTTGTTATCAAACTTGAATCAATTACTGTTATACTTAATTTATCACTACCGATAATTGCAGTTAATTCTCCAGCAACAGAAGCTGATTTCCTAATTGATGTAATTTCTGTGATTACACCATTTACTGAATCAACTGTTACATTGATTACTGCCAATGTATTAGTAGTTGAACCATATTCATAAACCTTTACTTGATTGCCTGTAACCTCAGTTGTTAATTTATTAACTGCGATGTCATAAGCATTCTTAACACCATTTAAAACATATGATGCTACATAATATGTTTCTGATGAACTATACTCTAAAGCAACTGTATAGCTATCTTTAGTAGAGTCATATGTAAAATACGTAACTCCACTTGCAAATGATGAGATTGATACTTGTGAATAAGAAGCCTTCATTTGAATATCTTCTAATAAGCATACTGTATCAAGTCTAATCTTTTTAGCAACATAGTAGTTTGTTGTATACTGTTCAAATCCTAATGTGTTTACTATATAACTATCTGAATATTTTGAATATGATAAATAACTCTTTGAATCTACTGTAACATCACCTACTGTAATATCACCATCAACTACTTCTCGGCTAAATGAATACGCCGCATAAACAGTAATTGATATTAGAGTTATAAACATTGCTATAAGCCCTAACAAAACAATGGGCTTTCTTGAACGTCTAGTTTTTTCCATTAGGGCTCACTTCCTTTCAAAAAAATCTATTCTGCTTTGATTATCAATTTAATTGGATAAATATTATTGTCATTATTTAAGAAATTGTTTGTTGCACCAGCATAAGGCTGAACGCCATACACAAAAACATATATATCAGTGCTTCCACCGGCAGTTCCTAATGCACCAGTAGAAAGTTTTGTGGTTGTAGTATATGAGTGTGAAATTGTTTTTGATGCTAAATACGAATTAACAGATGTTGTATATCTATTAGCTTCTGCTACACTAGGTAAAACGTATGTACCATTCTTACTAGTTAGCTTAGTTGAGTCTGCAATAGCACAAGTTACATATGAACCAGTTACAGCATAACCAACATTAGTTATCTTAGATTCTGCAATTGTAAAATCAGACAAATATGCAACTGTCTTCTTCTCATAATATGATGCTCTATTATAAACTTTCGCAAGTGTGTATGTATCATTGTTTAAAGTATAATAACGAGCACCATTTGAATTGAATTCTGCCTCTGTTAAATCTGTAACCTCAACATATTCTTCTACAGCAATACCTGAAGCATCATTTTCTAATGCTGAATAATATGTTTTTCCTGTAGGTGCGTCACTTATCCGTACACTCTTAATCTTACCATTCTCGAATGTTGGTGTTGCTACAAACATCAACTCTCTAGTATAATAAGTACTTCCTGTAACATATGCTGCAGGTGCACTATAAGTAAATGTATCATTGTCATATGCAAAATGAGTATTTTGCGTAAATGCAGTTTTTGTAACTGAAGCCTTTGTGTACTTGTAAACACTGATTACACCATTTGAAACTGTAGTGCCAAGTGTATATGCTTGAGTATCTTGCATTAATGATACGTCTACTGCAGTTGATGAGTAGTTAACCACATTAAACTTTAAACAAACTGCCATAGAAGTTAAATAATATGCTTCATTTGGAGATTCAATATCGAAGAATGAAATATTTTCAATATCATATTCTTCAACGTTAACAGTTTGATCAGTATTAATTTTATAAGCTATTGAAACACCGTTTGTATCAATTTCTACTGAAGACGACTTCATAGTGTTTGTGTACCAAGCAAATATAATTGATGAACCAGTTAGGATGGCTACTACAATGACGGCGATTAAATTAACAATAAATTTTCTTCTCATCTCATAACCTCCTATTAAATTTCTGTAATTTTTAATGATTCAACAAATAGAATCTGATACATAAAGTAATTATTCAATTCGGCATTATCTAGATAAGTTAACGCGAAGTAATAATAATTTGTTTGTCCTGCAGGAGTTGTATGTCCATTTATGACTAACTCATCAACAGTCTTTAAATCACTTGTTACATCGTCTATGTTATCTATTGCGCCAGAATGAGTTTCAGTTGTTCCAAATGTTTCAACCATATATCCATTTTCAATGATGAAATCACTTAATGCCACAGTTGAATTTGTGATGTTGTAAAGAACGCTTAATGAATCCTCACCGACAACTACTGGATCAACAGTAACATTTCCATTTTCTATATCATAAGCTTTAACTGTGTTATATGTAACATAGCTACCATCTGCTGAAACCTTGACATAATTTGTATCTAATCTTGATTCAATTCCTTCAAAGTTTGCTTTTATAGTAACAGGCTCAGATCCATTATTTGTGCATTTTAATCTAAAGTATGTAGCAGTACCAGGTAAAACATTTGTTTTCTTTATTTCAGTAACAATCTTCCATTCTGCCGTTGCTGTCTTATCATCCCAGTAATATAATTCGTAATTTGTACTTTGATTTTCAGTTTGAGCAACTATTGATTTAACTTGAACAACCTCATTTTGAGTATACCAAGAATAAACAGTAACAATTAGAAGAATTGTAGTTGTTACAAGTGATAAAATTGAGAATATTAAATTAAGTTTTTTACTCATAACACTACCTCCTTCTAAGAATAAAAAAAGTTGCCCCTAAGTTTATTACTTAATGACAACTGGCTACCATAATTATTTAAGGTCCTTTAGCTTTGCGTCCTTAGATTTCTCTAAGTTTGCCTTTGATACATTAAATATCAACCGCAGCTGGCTATCCAAAGAACTGGACCCTTTAGTTTTGCGTCACAGGATTACTCCTGCTTTGCCTTTGTGAATATTATTATTATGTGGCAACTGGCTATCCGTAAAGATTTATAGGACCCTATAGCTTTGCGTCGCAGAATTACTTCTGTTTTGCCCTTATTTTCCTGACTTATTATTATAAATAATAATACTTACAAATATATTAGCATTTTTTTTATTTTTTGTCAAATGCTTGTATTTCATTATATATCAATTTAGTCAAAATTCAAACATATTTTTTATAAAATTAGCTTAATATATTAAAAAATCTATATCACTAAAGTGATAATTATGCTTCGTCAAAATAATATACAAGGCAATAGCTTCCCTTATATCTTATTGGCCATACATTAAATGGGACATAAAATTTATCAATAAGATATTTACCTAAATTAGCTAATCTATTTTCACTCCATTTAGAATATTGGCAATGACAAAATTTACTAATAAGCTCAAAAAGACCCTCCATCTTACTAAATAACTCTTCATAATCAGCATCTTTAGTCTTATCACTATAATCCCAATTTTTAGATTTTCCCTTAACTAAGCCTGCCATATGCTTTGAAATACGATAAGTAAAGCCCTCAATTGATGTGATTAATTCTTCTGCAGCTTCTTCATCAGTTTTTTCGACATCAAAAGCTACAGGCTTAATATTATTGCGTATTTTTTTAATATCCTTATATTCCTTAACTAAGGATAAAAAGGTAGGATAATTAAAGGTCTTCTTATAATATTTAAAAGTCATATAATAGGCAAAAAATTCAGTCCAAAAGCGAAAGCCTACCCTTATACAATAATCCTTAGCAGTTCTTGGCTTTTGTCCTAATTTATTTAATCTAGAATTATTTAGCTTTTTAATTTCTATATGATCTATTATATGAGCAAGCTCATGTAATAATACAACATCTAATGTATTACAATCATCATAATATATATCTCTTAATGCCTCAATATTGATATTAATTACAGCACCTTTTGGCCCTACATGGGCATTGCCATATATATCCTCATTACGTAGTTTTACAGCGTTTTCTGTCATTTCTCTAACGTAAATTGCTAAATTCAAATCAAATTCAACAAATGCCTCAACCATTTGAGTTATTGTATCTTTTATATAATCCTTGCAATAATTAAATAGCTCATATTCATCAGTCTTATTAATTATTTTTACCTTAAAAGCATATTCCCCCACAGCATTATACTCTCCACTAATTATTATAGCATATTATAAGATAAAAGTGATGAACGAATTCATCACTTTTATCATTTTAGGCTGTTTTTATGTAACTGTTTTTTCATCATTTTCTGATGCGAAAAGAGAAGCAAAATATTTAGATAAATCAAATTTAAAATAGCTAATATCTTTTGTTTTTGCATCTATTTCAAACTGTATTTCAACATCATTAAATTTATTTTCTGTAGTAGCCTTAATAAATCATCAACATCAATTGTATATTTGATAGTTATAGTATTTCCTTTTCTTTCAAATGAGAAATTTTTATTCTCAAGATATTTACAAATATCTTCATAGCTTTTAGAATATAGGTCAACAAATGGGCGTTGCATAATGTGAACAATAAAAAAATAAGAGACCAGTTTAAGGGCCTAGTCTCTTTTTTCAAGAAATAGTAAATTAGGAGGATCTAATTTACCGCCTAGATTATACAACTTTAATCGAAATATAGAAAGTAAAATTTGCATTTTTATGACAAAATTTTGAATTGTTGACAAAAAAATGAAAAATAAATATACTATTAATTAGTTGGAGGATACGATACATGTCTGTTAGAGAAGCCCATGTTGGTGGAAATAACAAGCTAGAAAATTACTCTAAAATTAAGAGTATCAGCTTCTTTTCTATTGCTGAATATCATTATGAGGAAAACAAACCTACCATAAATGCCTTCAGTCACCAGCATACTGAATATGAATTTATAATTCCTATTAAAACTACGCCTCTTCTAATTTATGAAAAGGCTAGCTACATTGGCGAGGTAGGATATACCTACCCAGTTAATCCTAATGTAGTTCACGGAATTGATTTTGCGCTAGATAAATCAGAAATAATTGATATTACAATTGATATGGATTATTTTGATGATATCAAAAAGGAATTAGGCTACGATAAGAAATACTTTTATACTAGATTTCCTGTGAGCCTATCATTTATTAAGCTATGTTATAGCTTCTTAAATAGCGATAATAATCAATTTAGAGATGAAAATATGGCAAATATTATAATTACATCTCTTATAAATGATGGCTTATATGATTCTTCTGATAGGAGAAGGCCAGAAAAGGTTTATGCTAAAAATGTAAAAAACATCATATTTTACATGTATGAAAATTATAAAGATTCTAATTTAACTATTAATAAACTATCTCAATTAAGTGGCTATAGCACAGCCTATTTCACTAAAGCATTTAAAGCATATATGCATGATTCACCTATAGTTCATTTAAATAAGCTAAGAATATCAGAAGCTAAATCATTAATGTTTAATGAGCCAACATTAAACTTTAAAGAAATTGCCGAAAAGGTCGGCTATAGTAATTTGTCTACCTTTACAGAAAGCTTTAAAAGAGTTACTGGCTTTCTGCCAAAGGATTACAAAAATAGATATATATAGAAAAAATCATCCGCTTAAAACGGATGTTTTTTTATATTTCTTCACCCTCAATAAATTGAGAATTATATAAGTTAGCATAAAAGCCATTTAAATTCATTAAATAGTCATGGTTACCTTGTTCTACAATGTTACCATCCTTTAATACTAATATTAAATCAGCATTCTTAATTGTTGATAATCTATGAGCAATAACAAATGATGTTCTTCCCTTAGTCAAATTATCCATTGCCTGTTGAATTAATATTTCAGTTCTTGTATCAACATTTGATGTTGCCTCATCTAATATTAGTAATGGGGCATCATCAACTAAAGCTCTAGCTATTGTAATTAACTGCTTCTGGCCTTGAGATAGAGAGCCTTCACCATTTAATTGAGTATTAACACCATTTTTTAGTGTTGATACATAATTAGATAAACAAGCCTCATCTAATGCTTCATTAAGCTTTTCATCTGTTACATCATCATTTGAATAACAGATATTTTCTTTAATAGTTCCATCAAAAATCCAAGAATCCTGTAAAACCATTCCAAAGATAGATCTTAATTCAGCCTTACTCATATCCTTAATTGATACACCATCAATTAAGATATCACCATCATTAATTTCATAAAATCTCATAAGTAGATTTACAAGTGTTGTCTTACCAGCACCAGTAGGACCTACTATAGCAACCTTCATGCCTGGCTTAACATCACAGCTAAAATTAGGAATGATAATCTTATCTTCTAAATAGCCGAATTTAACATTTTTAAATTCAACATGTCCTTCTACCTTATCATTTAATTTTAATTCATACTTAGAATCATCAATTTCTTCTTCCTCATCTAAAATACCAAATACTCTAGCTGATGCAGCTGCAGCCATTTGAATTGTATTCATAGATTGAGCAATTTGTGAAAGTGGTGACTGGAATAAATTAACATAAATCATAAAGGCAGTAATAGTTCCATAGGTAATAATATTACCATTTGCCATCAATAAACCACCAACAATAAATACTGATGCGTAGGCAAAATATGAAATAAAGGACATAATAGGCTGCATAAAGCCTCCAAATATTTGAGCCTTTATCATTGCCTTATGAAGCTTTTCGTTAGAAGCTTCAAATTGAGCCTGTCTTCTTTTTTCTGCATTAAATAGCTTAATTACTGTAGTACCAGAGAAATTCTCTTCTACTATACCATTAACCTCACCAGTAACCTTTTGACGTCTCATAAATTGTGGTACAGCAAGCTTTGTGATAAAGCCGATATTTAATAGCATTAATGGAAGTGAGGCAAATACAGTAAATGCCATAATCCAATTTGTTATAAACATCGCAATAAGTACACCGATAAGGGTAGTTATTGATTGTAGAAATGTAGTAATAGATTGCTGCAAAGATTGAGTAATTGTATCAACATCATTTGTTACAATCGAAAGTGTGTCACCATATGGGTGAGAATCAAAATATCTAAGTGGCATTCTATTAATCTTTTCTGATATTTGCTTTCTCAAATTCTTACCATAGCTTTGAGTGACTCTATTCATAATAAAGCCTGATGCTAATGAACAGAAGGCAATTATCGCATAAAAGATTATTAATAATCTAGCTATTTCCCAAATTCTATTTTCATCAATAGTTCTTGATATTGAATTATTAGCCATTTCATTTGTTAAATCTGATAAATGGCTAGGTGCTAAAATACTTAAAACTACAGAGGTAATAATAAATATCATAGCTAATAATATAAAGAAAGAATATGGCTTAATAGATTTAAAAAGCTTTATAAAATCCTTCTTTGAAACCTTTTCTTTTTTAGGCATTTTGCCTGGTCTTCTCATCATAATCCCAACTCCTTTTCTGATAATTGAGATAGGGCTATTTCCTTATAGACACTACAATTATTTAATAGCTCCATATGATTACCAAAGCCAACCATCTTTCCGCCATCTAAAACAATAATTTTATCAGCATCCATAATAGTACCAATACGTTGAGCAACTATTATCTTAGTCTTATCCTTAGCCTTTTCGCTTAAATTCTGTCTTAATCTCTTATCTGTCTTATAATCTAGCGCGCTAAAAGAATCATCAAATATAAATATTTCAGGATCCTTATATACCGCTCTTGCGATACATAGACGCTGTCTTTGACCACCTGATACATTTTTACCTGATTGGCTAATGTTTGAATCATATCCATCAATAGTTGAAACTATATAGTCCTCTACACAAGCAATTCTTGCGGCTTCTTCCATCTTATAATCATCTTTTACATCTGAGCCGAAGCAAATATTATCCTTAATTGAGCCATTAAATAATACGCCTTTTTGAGGGACAAAGCCAAGCTTATCTCTTAAGCTTTGTTGATAAACATTTTTAACATTAACACCATCTACTAAAACCTCACCAGAAGTTGCATCATAAAGTCTAGCAATTAAATTAATTAATGATGTTTTACCAGCTGATGTTGCACCTATAATAGCTAAAGTTTCACCCTTATTAACCTTAAATGAAATATCACTAACTACATCATTTTCTCCATCAGGATATCTAAATGATACATTCTTAAATTCTACTGTACCAACCTCTTTAAACTTCTCTTCTTCCTTAGGATCTGCAATTCTACTTTTTGTAGATAATACCTCATTAATTCTTGCTGCAGCTACTAAGGCTCTTGGCCACATCATAAATAATAGCATTAACATAATAAATGCCATTATTAGCTGTGTTCCAAGCATTGTTGATGCTGTTACACCAGCATAATCAATAGTGCCTCCATTAATTAGCTTTGAGCCAATAATATAAATGGTTAATGTTAACCCATTCATTATTAACATCATAGTTGGATTTAATAATGCCATTACTCTACCAGTAAATAATTGAGTCTTTGTAAATTTTAAATTTGCTTCCTCAAATTTATTTTCTTGATATTTTTCAGCATTATAAGCTCTAACAACTCTAATACCAGTTAAATTATCTCTCATAACACCATTTAAGCTATCAGTAAGTTTCTGCATAATTCTAAATTTAGGAATTGCAATAATCATGATTGCTGCAATTAAAACAATTAAAATTACCAATGTAACAACAGTAGCCATAGTCAATTCTACGGCAGCTGAATGGAATTTACATAAAGCCCAAATTGCAGTAACTGGTGCTTGGAAAATCATTCTCATAGTAAATAAATTTGCCATTTGAATTTGCTGAATATCATTAGTAGTTCTTGTGATTAATGAAGCAGTAGAAAATCTATCAATTTCCTCAAGAGAAAAATTTTCTACCTTATAATATAAATCAGTTCTAATCTTAGTAGATAAATCAGCAGCAACAAAGCTTGCAAGTATTGCAATAATAGCCTGTACAGCCATTGAACCTACTGCAATAACAAGCATCATGCCACCATTAAACCAAATATCACCAACATTAGCATTTTTAATAGTCATCAATTGTTCTACGCTTTCACTAGGCATTCCAAGTGCTGCAATTACATCCGCATTAATGCCATCCCAACCTCCAACTGATTCAACAAATTGAGCAACCATAGGTGAAATATCTTTCGGATTATTATGGTAATTAACATATGTAATTGCCTTAATAATGCCTTGGACATAATCAACTAAGGTCATCGTCAAATATACCTGTAATATAGTTAGTAAGACTATTAATATTACAAATATAAAATCTTTTTTAGATAACTTTTTATATAATCTAAACATTAATTACTTCCCCCTTTTTAAATTATCTCCCATTTTCTGCATAATACTTAAAAAAGCTTCCTTTTCATCATCTGTTATACCATTTAACATTAAATCTACATAAGATATAAACATAGTTCTATGATGTAAAGCAGTTTTTTTACCTTCTTCAGTTAAAACGACGATAGTTTTTCTTTTATCAACTTTACTTTTAATTCTAGAAATATATTTCTTTTCAGTTAATTGATTTAATACTCTAGCTGTTCTAGCTGATGTTATACCTAATTTATTTTCAATATCTTTTGGAGTAACCTCTTCTTTACTATCATAAAGTATTTTTAAAACAGGAAGCATTCCTTTAACGCCTTCTTCTATTTTAAAATTAGAATTTTTTGAGTTTAAGAAAATTTCCTTTATTCTATCAATAAATTCCTTATTATCCATAGATACCTCCATATTGCTAACACCGTTAGTTAATTTACTAACACTGTTAGTATTTTATAGATAAAAAAATAAAAAGTCAATAAGAAGATGGGAAAATCGGCCCATCTTCTAGTGCTTTAAAGGATAAAATTGTAAAATAGAAAAAGCATACAAGTTTTATCCTATTTAATTGTATACTATCTTTCTATAAAAATCAAGAAAAAAATAAAAGGTAGAAAAAATCTACCTAATATACCATACTCTTTCTTATCCATTTACCTCTTGCAAATCTAATGATAAATAGAATCGCTCTAAAGGTTTCATCTATAGCCATAGCCCACCATACTCCTGCAAGCCCCATATGTAGCACTATACCAAATATATAAGATAGTAATGTAGCTATAAGCCAGCATGAAATAACAGCTAATATTGTAGGATACATAACATCACCTGATGTTTGCATCGCTCTAACCATTACCATATTAATAGCTCTAGCAAATTCTAAGGCTACATCTATAAACATAATTGTCTTACATAATTTAATTACTTCCTCATTACCTGTAAATAAGCCAAAAATAGGATTAGAAAGTAGGGCAAATAGTAAAGCCGTTATAGTTGAAACAATAATTGAAATAAACATTGTTTTAATAACTAATTTTTTAGCTAGCTCCTTTTCATTAGAGCCTAAATATCTTCCTAAAACTATCTGCATACCCATAGTAGTCGCATTAACAAATAAATATGTTATTGATACCATTAACGATGCGTATGTTTTAGCTGTTGGGGCTGCAGCCTCAAAGCTTGAACCAATCATATTTATAAATGTTAAAATAACTATCTGTGTTAATGAATAATTAATAGCCTCTAAAGCAGCTGGAATACCTATACTTACCAACTTTTTAATCTCATTAAATTTAATAGGAAAAAAGCCTTTAATATTTAAACTAATTCCAACCTTCTTCTTATATACAATATATAAAATTAAAACGCCAATTGCCCTAGATATTACAGAGCCTAAGGCTACTGATAAAATTGGATTCATTTTAAATACATATAAAAATAAAGCATTTAAGCCAATATTAATTATATTAAATGTAAATGAAACAATTAAGCTTGCCTTAGTTAAATCATTACTTCTTAAATAATTTTGAAATGATATCATCATAGCTGTTAAAAATAAACAGCCACCATTTATCATTAAATATAAATAGGCTTGATCTAATATTGCATTATCTACCTGCATTAAAGTAAGAATAGGTTTAGAAGCTAAAAGTAAAAACAATGATAGGATTATACCAACAAATAAATAAAAATAATATGATAGCCTATAAACATCCTTTTCATTATTCTTTAGTCCTGCACCTTTATATTGATTAATTAGAATTAAAGATGATGAGGCAAGCACACTTATGGCAACAATTAATAAATCTAATACGCTATTAGCTTGATTAATCGCTGTTGCGAGTCCATCGCTTTGAACCATTATCTTATCTACATTACCTGCAAGTAGCTGTAATACAAGCTCAATAAAAATAGGAACTATTAAAATTATTAAATACTTAACACTTACCTTTTTCATATTTTTCTCCTAAAGCATAAGTATTATACAACTTAATTTCAAAATTTAAAGAAAAATCTATTCTTTATTCTTTTCTTCTATTTCTTTTATTTTCCTATTTAACTTACTATCATTTTTATAGATAATAATATTTTGAATATGACCCACGATAAAATTAACAACACCTATGATACCTAATACAATAATGTTATATTCCAAAAATGTTAATCTAGCATTTAATATAGGAAGCCAAAGTCCGTTAATCATATTAGTAACAATAGTTGTAAATGCACAAAAGCCTAAGCCTATAAAATATTGCTTATAGGGATTTAAAGTGGATTTATGGAATTTTCTCATAAAGAAAAAAGTAAATAAATGGCATAAGAAATTTGCAAAATAATATGATATTGAATAGCCAAGTCCTCCACCAATAATAGCTACTCCATCACGCCATCTTATCGCAAAGCCAATAATTGACCAATCATATTTAATGCCATTAAATTCCATATCAATATCAGGCAGTAATATTTCTATTTCTGCCATTTTTTGGCCAAATACATATGGCATAAAGCTACAAATAATATATGTAATTAAGGCTCCAATAAAACCACATATAGCAGAGCCTATTATATCTCTATGCTTTTGATAAAATTCAGGATGTCTTTTTTCATACCAATAGATAGGTCTAGCAAAAAAATCCCATATTCTATTAAAGAATTTTTTCTTATCTTCCATATTATATTCCTCAAATAATATTATAGCATAACTTAAAAAAATCATTAATAATATGGAAATTATAGCATATCATTTTTAAAATATCTATAAACAAAAAACAGGACAAAATGTCCTGTTCTAATAGTCTTAAATTTTCCAACCAACTGCTTCTTTTCTATCAATAACAAAGGACTTATAGATTCCATCCTTTTTCATTAATTCATCATGCTTACCTGATTCAACAACCTTACCATCATCAATAACAAAAATGTTATCGCAATTTCTAACAGTCTTTAATCTATGAGCAATCATAATTACAGTCTTATTTTTAGTTAAAGCATCAATAGCTCTTATCAGTTTCTCCTCATTTTCTGGGTCAACGTTCGCTGTTGCTTCATCTAAAATAACTATCTTAGAATCTTTTAAGATAGCACGAGCAATAGATAATCTTTGTAATTCTCCACCAGATAGTGTAGAACCACCCTCACCAATAATTGTATTGATGCCTTCTGGTAAATCATATACAAATTGGCAGCATGCTAAATTTAGAGCATTCTTAATTTCTTCTTCAGTTGCGTCCTCTTTGGCAATTCTTAAATTATTGATGATTGTATCATTAAATAAATATACATTTTGGAATACAAATGTAAAATTCTCCATTAATGAATCAATATTATAATCCTTAACATTTTTACCATCTAATAATACTTCACCATCTTGGACATCCCAAAATCTTGCCATTAAATGACAGATAGTTGTTTTACCACTACCAGATGGGCCAACAAAGGCAACCTTTGTATTTTCTTTAATATTAAATGATACATTATTAATAATCTTTTTCTTATCATATGAGAAAGATACATTCTTAAATTCAATATCTGAAGATTTAGTTTGATATTTTTCTCCACTTATATTCATTGTTTCAATAGATAAAATTTCATTACCTCGTTCAACACATCTTTCAATTATCTTAGATAATGCACTAAATGTTCCCATTGCATCTAATCCAGCATAAATGATATAACTTGCAATAATAACTGTCATTGTAACTGCTAAATCATTATAGCCATTAATGAATAATAGGATTGCAACTATAGTCATACATACGCCAATTAATCTAGTAATATATGTTTGAATAGTCTGAACAGGAATCATCTTTAACTCACAATTTTGAT